>NZ_NPJB01000029.1:0-84189 GCF_002251345.1 Prevotella sp. P4-119
TTTGTCCTCGGTGATCATAGCGATTATTGTTTGTAAACTTTTGATTTTTTAGCACCTTAAAGTTACAACAATTTTCGCTAATCACCAAATTTTTAGACACTTATATTTCGTCGAACTCACGTTAAATTAACGGCAAAAACAGGCAAAAATTGCCTATGTTCTGCGGAAATTTTGCAGAGAAGACTGAAAAATGACCGATTTTGAAGAAATCTCATCGTATAAAGTAATAGTAATAATCATATTTATACAAAGTATGGCAAAGAAAAAGAATCAGAAGAAAGCTGAATCACATGCAAAGAAGAGTGCAGTTGAGACCCTCCGCTTTCAGGCACACTGGGGACTGAAACAACTCGGTCACAAAGATGACATGTTTAACCAGCTTATTGATGCAGAGGTGGACTTCATTGCAGAACTTGAACTTGCCCAGGATTTGCTCGCTATCAAATCACTTGTTGATGGAGTAAAGCAATACTTTGCGGTGGTTCCAACTCTGGAGAAGGGCGATTTTACGAAAAGCCTTACAGCAGTGGCTCTTGGTATTGCACAGATCAATGAAATCAACAACATTGGTATTCCTCTTACATGGAGCGAGATGGTTGAGAAGAAGATGCTTACTATCTATTATCCTGAAGAATACCGAAACCAAATAATCGACTGGGCAAAAGCAAATGGTTATAACACTTCAACCTACCTTGGTCGCCCAATAGTAAAGTTCAGTAAGTTGTATATAATCATAGAAAGGACACGCGCATGAAAAGGATGACAGAGGAGAAGGCAGAGCAGATGCTCGCCTTTATTGCTGACAAGTTTGACGCAAATAATCTTCCGTTCGATGATGTTGCTACGTTTGAGTTGTTTCAACGAGCAGACACAGACGGTATCTTTATGATGGAATCCGAATGGGACAAGTATGACCTTCTCCAGATTAAGCCTAAGGATATGGATGAATTAACAGCAACAATCGCACTTAGCCATGGGTTGGCAGTTAATCCGTACATCTATACATATCTGAAAATACAGAAGATACAACCATTTACATATCCAAGGTTCACAGAAATGGAGAGGGTAAAGGAAATCCTTAGTGATACTCACGGCATCTTATTGTGGAAAGAACAGAAGGAAGAAATCATTGCCTACATAGATTCTCTTTCTGAGGAAGAGAAGGAACGTTACAAATCTGCTATTAAGATAGTTCTTCACGAGATTGAATTACGTCAGCATTCTCTCTCAAACAGGAAATTCTTCCGAAATCGTGCAATGATTTGTTATAAATTGGCGTATATTAAGACTCATATGCCAGATGAATTTACCGAATATTACAAAAAACTTTGTTCAACTGATTAATGTTAAAAAAACATTGTTATTGTCCATATTTGCCGTCTGCTCTTGGTAAATATGGTCTTTTTGCTTTATAAATCTTAATTTTATGAATAATGTAATACGGTATTCAATTAAAATAAGTACCTTTCACCAAAATTTGATTTATATGGCAGAAAAGAATAAAAAATCAGGTCGAGGCGGTGCAAGACCTGGGGCAGGAAGACCTCGTAAACAGGAGGGAAGTAAACTGT
Source organism: Prevotella sp. P4-119 (assembly GCF_002251345.1). NCBI lineage: Bacteria > Pseudomonadati > Bacteroidota > Bacteroidia > Bacteroidales > Prevotellaceae > Prevotella > Prevotella sp. P4-119. The sequence goes on from NZ_NPJB01000029.1 coordinate 1,572, forward strand.
ACACATTCCGAGCTTCGGGGGAAATTGCCAGATTTCTCGATGCCCAGGAGCAAAGGACGGAGTTCATCAAGGAGTGCATAGATCGTTCCATGATGGAATCAGAGCCATACTTCTCACAGATAGGTACTGCCTATCCTGCAACGATGGTCAAGAAAATGAAGATGCATTTCTTTGACGTTGGCATTGTTGCCGGCTTTCCTATTTCTTTGGATAACGACGAGAAGGCTCAGAGCATTGAACTTCTGCAAATGCTTTGTCCTTATCCTGAATCTTCATACCTCATTCGAGTAGAAGGTAACTCAATGATAGATGCCGACATCTATTCAGGCGACATTGTTATCGTGGATAAGAGCAATCGTAATCCTTCTCCAAGTGAGGTTGCCGTCTGTGAACTGAACGGCGAATACACTTTGAAGCGTTTTGAGAAACGTGATGGAGTAGGATGGCTGATACCTGCCAATCCCGATTATCCTGAGATAAAGGTTACTGAAGATGATGCTTTCAGTATCTGGGGAACTGTTACCTACATCATTCACAAGCCACATAACAAATAAATGTACTCTCTCGTTGACTGCAACTCTTTCTTCTGTTCTGTGGAAAAGGTCTTCCATCCTGGACTTGAAGGTAAACCCGTCTGTGTTCTCTCGAACAACGATGGGTGCATTGTTGCGTTGACTCCAGAGGCAAAGGCAATAGTAGGTAATTCCATATTCCTTCTTGTTTGGTATCTTGTGACGTGAGACAAAAGTACGTCTTGCCACAACGGTTGAGTTGAGCATCTGGTCAACTTGTTCACCAGTCAGCCACTCTGCTGTTTCATCACCTTGGAGTTCCAGACTTGCCTCATTCTTGCCAAACAATGCTTCTATTGCTTTTAGTTCATAGAAGTTAACATGCTTAACGGTTATCTTTGGCGTGTTAGCAGTGCGTGTTCTGTTATGCACATAGTGCACTGTGACCTTGAATCTCTTGGCCACCTGTTCTGCAGTAATATAGTCCTCTGGCACCTCGAACTTTTCAGGATCTCGATTGAAGAGTGCTTCTATGGCTTCCTCATTGTAGTAGTTGAAATGCTTTATCACGAGCTTCGGAACTTTGCCTTCTCTGGTCTTGGCAGTAACATGTTTCTGTGAAACTCCGTACTTTTCCGCTATCTGTGCAACTGAGAGGTAGCCTTCTGGGACAACGCATGTTTTTGGCTGTTGTTCTCTGCGTTCTTTCTCCTTTGCGAGAGAGTTGGTTTCCATACGCTCTTTGATGATGCGGTCAAAGACCATTCTCTCTACCAGCGTAAAGCGACCGTGCTTATGGTTTGGTATGTCATAGTTGTGGATGTAATAACTTACCTGATCTTTGCTGAAGCTGTATTTCTCCATGATTTCACTATAGGTATAGTAATTCGGATCAACCTTCTCTCGTTCACCTTTGAACGTATCGACATGAACCTTGGAGTAGTAAACGCTTCTTCCTTGAGTGATGCGAGGAATCTTGTTTCGCTGGACAAAGGATAGAACTGCTTGGTGGCTCATCTGGAATTTCTCCTCCAACTGATCTATTGTATAATAGTCTCTCCTGTCAAACTCTGCTATAAGCTCGGCAAAGTGAAGGTCAACAAGGGCTTTATCAAAGTAGGTGTTCCTGCCTTGATAAATCTTTGGGATGTTAAATTTCTCAATCCTGGTTCTGATAGCTTTCTTTGAACATTTGAACTTTTCTTCAATCTGCCTCATGGTATAGTATTCATGCTTTTGCTTCATCTTAGGGTCAAGCGAACGTGTTTTGTATTCAGGTGGATTGTCAAACAAAAATTCAATGTCCTTTCTTCTAATGATGGTTTTCCCACGCATCTGAACGGCTTTGATCGTACCTTCGCGCATGTTCCTATAGAAAGTAGCTCTGCTTATTCCGAGAAGCTTTGCTCCTTCAGTAGGAGTTAGAAATTCCTTAGCCGTTGAAGTTGGCTTCACGACTCGTGGTGATGGGGTTGGATGTTGTGCCTGGTACTCTGCTATCTGCTTTTCCCTGATCTTGCTTTTGTAGTCCTTGTTATTGCACGAAGCTGAGCAATAGATTGTGGTCATCTTATGCGCAATAAAGGAACATCCGCAGTACTGGCATTGCTTTTTAATCTCCATTGTATTACAAACGTTGGTGCTATTTATTTCTCCTAAAGTGTATCATTGTGTCTCACCACGTCTCATGGCGTCTCACGGTTGTACCCTCAATGTCATTTGGCATTTTCTCACAGCGTCTCACGCTTGTGTCTTCAATGTCAAAAGGGAGTGACTGAGAAAGCCGTTTCGAGTGTCGCGGTAGAAAGACGATACAAAATTAGTTGGAATATTTCGGAATAGCAAATTGTTTGTTCAAAGTGTTAAAAAACAAAAGTGCCTCAAAATGAGGCACTTATTCATAAATGTTCCGTAATGTTCAAGTTTGTTCAAACAGGGCTACTTTCCGATGCAGAAGTGCTGGAAGATATTGCCGAGTATTTCGTTGGGAGTGATTTGGCCTTGTCCGGTGATTTCTGCCAAGTCGGAAAGGACGAGGCGGAGGTCTTCAGCAATGAGGTCACCAGACAGTTGGTTGTTAAGTCCTGCGATGACGCGGCTCAGATTGTTTTGGGCATGGAGTAATGCCTCATAGTGTCGTGCATTGGTGATGATGATATCCGACTCTTTTATTTCGGGAATCTGGGCTGCTTCATAGATGAGGCTTTCCAGCGCTTCTATGTTAATGCCGAACTTGGCGCTAACGGCTATATGCGGGAAGCGTGAGGCATCTTCTGACAAGGTAATGGCTTGTTGGTCGGACTTATTGCAGACGAGAATCAAGGCCTTGTTGTTGATGTGGTTCATCATGTCTTCGAACTCTTCTTGGGAGGGTGTGGCGTCGATGAGCCAGAGTACAATACGAGCTTTGTCTATGGTTTGATAGGTGCGCTCGATACCTATCTGTTCAACAGCATCGTTGGTTTGGCGGATGCCAGCAGTATCAATAAAACGAAACTGTACTCCATTGATGGTCATCACGTCTTCAATGGTATCGCGTGTTGTTCCGTGGATATCGGAAACGATAGCACGTTCTTCTTTCAACAGTTTATTGAGTAATGTGGATTTTCCTACATTGGTTTTTCCGACAATGGCCACCGGTATGCCTTGTTTGATAGCCTGTCCCATTTGAAACGATGTTGCCAACTTTTGAATATGACTCTCAATATGTTGGGCGAGTTGCAGTAATTCGGTACGGTCGGCAAATTCCAAGTCTTCGTGGTCAGAGAAATCGAGTTCGAGTTCCAGTAGTGAAGTCAGTCGTAGCAGTTGTTCGCGCAGCTTTGACAATTCGTTGGAGATACCTCCCCGCAGTTGGCTCATGGCCAAGTGGTGTGTTGCTTTGTTGTTTGCCGCGATAAGGTCAGCTACAGCTTCTGCTTGTGAGAGGTCGAGTTTTCCGTTAAGGTAGGCTCGTTGTGTATATTCGCCCGGTTGTGCTATGCGGCATCCTTGTGCAACAAGCAGTTCTATGACTTTGTTGATGATATACTGGCTTCCGTGGCATGATATTTCTGCACTTTCCTCTCCTGTGTAAGAGTGAGGTGCTCGGAATACGGAAACGAGGACTTCATCTATGACTTCATCATGGTTGACGATATGTCCATAGACGATAGAGTTAGCCTGCGCCTTTGTAAGGTCATGGGTGAAAATATGGGAAAGAATCTCAAGAGTTTGTGCTCCTGAGATTCTGATTATTCCTAAAGCGCCTCCCGTCTTAGTGGCGAGCGCGCAGATTGTGTCGTTTTGCATTTATATTCTGTCGAGTACTTTTTCGATAAGTGTGTCGATGGAGTTTTTGTATTCAGTATTCATCTTCTGTGCATAGCGGTTGGCGATGACCATGCAACAGGTCATGGCTTTATGTCCGAGCAACGACGATAGTCCTGCTAATGCACTCGACTCCATCTCGAAGTTACATATTTTCATGCCATCGTATTCGAAGGCTTCAACTTTCTCGTTTTGTGTGGGATCTGCCAAGGGGATGCGTAGTTGTCTGCCTTGTGGTCCGTAGAATCCTCCACAGGCGATAGTATATCCGCGTACCATGTCATCTTGTGCGATACGGTCGATAAGTTCTTCATCGGCTTGTGCCACGTATGGTGCGCCCAATAGTGGATTCCAGTTCATGTGTTGTTTGAACGCTTCTTCCATTTTAAGGTCACACACATTGTTTCGTCCGCCATAGAAGTTGAGCAGTCCATCGAAACCGATGCTCTTTACCGATGCAACAAATGTGCCTGTAGGTGTGAAGGGTTGGAGACCTCCACAGGTTCCGATGCGTACGAGTGTCAGGGTGCGATGTTCTTCTCTCTCTTCTCGTGTTTGGTAGTCGATATTAGCCAACGAGTCGAGTTCGTTAACCACGATGTCTATGTTATCGCATCCAATACCTGTTGATTGTACTGTGATGCGTTTTCCTTTATAGTTGCCTGTGATGGTATGAAACTCTCTGCTGCTCACTTCACATTCTTTAGTATCGAAGTGGTTAGCCACAGTATTTACTCTTCCGGGGTCACCCACAAGGATGACCTTATCTGCCAGTTGTTCGGGGCGTAGATGTAGATGGAAGCATGATCCATCGTTGTTGATAATTAGTTCTGATTCTGGGAATTTTCTTTTCATAGGTTTTCTCCTTTCTTCTTATTTTTGAGTATTTCTAAGAGTAATGTTTTCTTCGTTTCTGATTATTTTTTCGAGGTTGTGGATCTCTATATGTATTTGATGCTGTTGTTGTTCTGTAGCAATGATTTCGGGCGCCATTTCTCGTTTCTCATCAGCCGTTGCACCACTATAATACTCTCTAACCCGTTCGATGGCTTGCTGGAGTGCAGTCTGTTGAGACCGCAATTTTACCAGTTGTAGGTAGCGTTGTGCATTACCTTTCGCTTTGAAATCAGACAGTTTGTGATAATCCACATCATCGTTGATGACGAAGGTGAATTCTTCATTATCTGTATTTTTCTTTTGTCTTGCCTTGGCTTTTTCAAGTCGTTCGAGCGCTTGGTCTATATCAGGCGACACCCATGTTTCTGTGATGTCGGTAATTCGTGCGAAGTTTGTGATCTGTTCTTTGGAATAGGTTTCTGGGTCGTAGGTCTGTCTGACGTCTGATGGTACGAAAGTATAGATACACACTTTGCCATCTTCCTGTCCTCGATCTGTGGCAAACCAACCGATACGATCATATTCGTCGATAACCATCATATAGTCGTTTGCTTCAGAATTGAAAGGCATTCCGATATTCTCTGGTGTCAGAAATCTGTCTTCTTCCGTATCGTATGTCGTCACGAAGATATCGTAACCTCCTAAGCTTTCGTCACCTTCTGCTGCGAAGTATAGGGTAACGCCGTCAGGCATCATAAAGGGATAGTTGACGTGGAAGAATTGTTTTGCATCGTTGACGCCTTGCAGCAATCTTGGTTTAGTCCATTTATTGCCTTCTTTGTCGCTTTCATAGAGATTGATAATTCCATCTTCGTCTTCTTGTGACAGGATGCATTGGTTACCAATGGCATTAAGATAGACATAGGCATTAGGTTGTTGCTGGGTGTTGAAGAAATGACTGTAGGAGTCGATGTGTCCCTCTTCTGGATTGAGATAATAGTGTTGTAGGAAGTCGTTTTTATCGACCACAATACTATCGATGACCATGATGCGTTGTGTCGCCATGGTCATTCTGTCAAGCCGTTCTTGCCATGCTGCCACCTCAGGAGACACCTGTGTCTTGTGGCGGGGTGTCTGCTTACGTTTCTGTGCTGCTCCAATGATTGTTATCATGAGCATCAGGATGATAGTCAGGCTGCGTAGTTTCATATGTGGCTTTTTCTAATTAATTTCTAAATAATAATGAATAACAAAATTACGAAATTCCTTGATGAAAGGCGAATGTCGTCACGGATATTAATATATTTTAACCGAAATCAGAGTTTTGTCATTCTGCGGTATTCTTCTTCGGTATCAATCTGTTGATTCGGATTTAATACTCTGTGAGTTTTTCTTCGGCTTCAAGGGCGTTCCAGATGGAGTAGCGTGCTTCTGGGTTGATGCTTTCCATTTGTTTGTAGAGGTCTGCTATTTCAGCCCGTTTGGTGTCTTTCTCGTATGGGCACAACTTCCGTTGTTTCTGATAGTTGTGTTGTTCTGCATAGGTTTTGATGTCAGCTTCCCGACAGAGACATAGCGGTCTGATCAGGGCGAGTGGCATTTTTTTCATGCGTAGCAAGGCTGGCATAGTGGAGAAATGTCCTTGAAACGATAGGTTCATGAGTGCAGTATGAATAATATCATCCTGATGGTGTCCTAATGCTATTTTGTTACATCCTATTTGTTGTGCGAGATTGAAAATCTGCTTACGTCTGTTCCATGAGCACAGGAAGCAAGCTGGTTTGCGAGGATTGACTGTAGGATCGAATGCTGTTGTCACGACATGGAGTGGAACTCCTACCGATTGTGCGAAGTCTTCCAGATATTTGGTATCGCTCTCGTAGGCAATATTTTCCATTCTCACGTGTATCGCCTCCACTTCGAAGTGTGGACGTTGTATTTTTGCTCGTTTTCCCAACATTTCCAATAGGAACAAAGAATCTTTTCCTCCTGACAGGGCTACGAGTATTTTATCGCCATCTTCGATGAGGTGATATTGTGTCATGGCTTTCTGAAACTGACTTTTCAGTCTGCGTTCCAGCCGCTGTTCATCCGTAGGTATGGGCATTGGCTTTATTTGATGCCGTTTTCGTTGAGTGCTTTTGAATAGCGTGCTGCATTCTTGAGATGTTCAGCATAGGTCTTCGCAAAGTTGTGGGTACCTGAGAAGTCCTCTTTTGCGCACATATAGAGATAGTCATGGTTGACCGCATTAAGTACGGCATCTATACCTTTAATCGATGCTATCTTGATGGGACCAGGGGGCAGACCTTCGTTGATGTAAGTATTGTAGGGACTTTGGAAGCGAGTCAGTTTGTTGTATATTCGTTTCAACTCAAACTGCTTGAGTGCAAATTTTACAGTAGGGTCAGCCTGCAAGGGCATGTGGCTCTTGAGCCGGTTCAGATACATACCTGCTATCATAGGCTTTTCTGCTGTGTTAGCTGTTTCCTCGTCGATGATGCTTGCCAAGGTAGCCACTTGTACTGGCGTGAGGTTTCTGGCTTCAGCCTTAACGGTTCGTTCGCCTTTCCAGAAATGGTCGTGTTCGCGTTGCATACGTTGGAGCAGGGCATCGATACTGATGTCCCAATACACTTCGTAGGTGTCGGGTACAAACATGGCGCTGATGGTGCATGTATCATAGCCGTATTTGTTGCAGGTCTTTTCAGACAGAAGAGCTTGTGCAATAGTGGTAGAGTCAAGCATCAGTTTCTTGGAGAGCTGTGCTGCCAGTCTGTCCATTGTTCTTGCTTCAGGAATGGTCAGTCGCAGGCTGGCTTGCTGTCCGTTTCTCAGTTTGCGGAACAATTTCAGCGCGCCTTCTCCTGGCGTGATAGCATATCGTCCTGTCCGTACATGCTTGCTGTAGCTGGTGTGGCGCAGCAGCGTCTTGAGTCCTGCCATCGCCATAGGCGAAGCCTGAGGTTGTATCTTGGCAAAAACAGAATCTTGCGTATCGTCTTTGTCGATGTATATATAATATGTATCCTTTTGTGCCGATACAGAGGCAAAAAAGAAGTAGGCTACAAGGGCCACGATAATCACCATACCTGCAAAAGCGGGGTAGAGAAATTTCTTATTGTTTTGAATCTTCATCATAATAAGCTGTTTTTTTCAACTGCAAAGGTACAAATAAAAATATAATCGTGAGAAGTAATCCGAATTTATTTTGTAACTTTGCCCAGAAAACCGATAGTAAAGATGAAACTCAAGTTCAGAATCAAATATGCGACATCATGGGGTGAACGTCTCTGTGTAGTTTTAAACTGTTGCAGCAAAGACGGAACTGTGCGGCAGCATCACCTTGAAATGAAGACAGATGATGGTGAATGGTGGTTGTTGGAGACTTCAGTCTTGGAGTCGCGCCAACATCCTCTTTCCCATATCGTATATGCCTATCATGTGGAAGACTCCAAAGGTTTTGTACAGCGTCGGGAATGGAATCTTGTAGCCCGTTGCTACCATTTCGATACTGCCAAAGACTATGAGTTCTGCGACCAATGGCGTGACCGTCCGTTGCTTTATCATCTTTATACCGATGCTTGTGCGGTAACGCGGCACGAACCCTTGTGTCAAGAGGTTGAGGCTCGTGTGTTCCCTTTGTATCGTAAGACCTTGATGTTTCGTGTCTCTGCTCCCCAGTTGCGTTTAGGACAGTCGGTAGCACTTTGTGGCAGCCACCCTTCCATGGGAAGCTGGAATCCCAGTCGTTTCCTGCGTATGGAATATGTGGGTCAGCATGAATGGATGTTGACCATCAATGCTGTCGGCATGTTTCTGCCTTTGGAATACAAATATATCGTGGTAGATGATGCCACCAATAGTATCGTTAGTTGGGAAGAAGGAGATAACCGCCAGGTAGAGCAGACGGAGTTGGTGGATGGTCAAGTCTATGTGATGTATGGTGAACAGTTGCGGTTGCCCGAAAAACTATGGCGTGCCGCAGGAGTTGCCATACCTGTTGCCGCCTTGCGTAGCGAACACTCTTATGGTGTGGGTGATTTTGGCGATTTGAAACATTTTATGGATTGGGTGGCACGTACCGGAATGAATGTTGTACAACTGTTGCCAATATTTGATACTACAACCAATCATCATGCTCCAGACGCCTGCCCGTATAAACCGATTAGCGGTTTTGCCCTTCATCCACATTATATAGATCTTGATGCTGCAGGAACGCTCCGTTCAAAAACCGCCATGACGCAGTTTATGCGCCGCCGCCAGGAACTTAATGCGCAAGCCACAGTTGATTACGAAGCCGTGGATTGTGTAAAGACAGACTATCTCCGTCAACTCTTTGCAGAGCAAGGCAAGCGAACGCTTTCTACAGCCTCTTGTCAGGCATTTGTGGCAAGTGCGAGTGAGTGGCTCAAGCCCTATGCCGACTATCGTGGTGAACCTTACGATTATGTTTGCTATGTGCAGTATCTGTTGCATAGCCAATTGAAAGCAGCAGCCGATTATGGCCGTGCCAAAGGTGTTGTCTTGAAAGGAGACCTTCCTCTCGGTATGCATCGTGAGAGTGTAGATGTCAGACAATATCCAGAGCTGTTTCGTTTGGACGGACAAATGGGGGGGGCGCCAGACCATTCTACTACGAAGGGGCAGAACTGGCAGTCGCCTACTTATCAATGGACCACAGACGGAGATTCGCGTCAACATCATATTGAAGAATGGTTGCAGAAGCGCCTCCGTCACCTGACGCAATATTTCGGAGCCATCAAGTTAGACCATATCGTAGGCTATTTCTGCCAATGGGAATTGCCAGATGATGCCGTTGATGCCCGATTAGGACATTATATTCCCTCGTTGCCTCTGACTGTTGATGAGATAGAATATTTTGGACTTCATTTCCGTCACGATCTTTTTACCCGTCCTTTCATCAACGATCATATTATCGGTCAAACGTTTGGTATTCATGCAGACTATGTTCGCGAACATTACTTGAACGCTTTGGCCTATCAACTCTATGAACTCAAGCCAGAGTTTAATACCCAACGTAAAGTTGTGCAGGCATTCTGTGGCAGAAACGATGAGAACAGCCTATGGATTCGTGACGGGCTGTTGCGCTTGATCGCCAATGTGCTTTTTGTCGAGGACCATGATCAGAAAGAAATGTATCATCCTCGGATGCAGGCCGTAGAAGAACCCGTTTTCGATGCCCTTAATGCCGATGAGAAAGAAGCCTATCTGCGACTCTATTACAATTATTTTCGTCAACGCCATTCCTTCTATTGGGGACAATTGGCAACTCGCCGACTTGCTGAACTGTCTGACCATTGCCGGATGTTGGTATGTGGTGATGATCTTGGTCAACAGCCCGAAAGCGTGTCGTCAGTACTCGATACCTTGCGCTTTCTCTCGCTTGAAGTGCAACAGATGCCCAAACAGCATGGGCTGGAGTTTGCCCATCTCGAAGCCAATCCCTATCGTTCGGTAGCCACCATTTCTACTCCCGACATGGCTCCGTTACGACTATGGTGGCAGGACAATCCCGAACGTCGCCAACGCTACTATATCACCATGTTGCAGAAAGAGGGTAGGGCTCCCGAACAGTTGCCAGCCTTCTTGGCAGAAGAGATTATAGCCCGCCACCTTTATTGTCCTTCGATGCTTTGCATCTTGCAACTACAGGATTGGCTTGCTATGGATGGCGAACTCCGTCGTTCGCGTCCGCAGGATGAGCGCATCAATACACTATCAGATCCGTCTCATTGTTGGAACTATCGTATGCACATCACCATCGATCAGTTGCTTCAAGCCGATAGGCTGAATGATAAAATCCTGACCATGGTGAAACGTAGCCATCGTTACAATCCTGAATAATATCGTTATATCCCTGAATAATCAAAGAATATGAAACAGTATAAAACATATATTTTCGACCTTGACGGCACTTTGCTCAACACGTTGAATGATCTTGCCGCCTCTACCAATTATGCACTCCGACAATTCGCTATGCCCGAACACGACATAGATTCCATTCGCCGCTTCGTAGGTAATGGTGTCCGTTTGTTGATGGAGCGTGCCATACCAGATGGAGCCCGCAATCCACAGTTTGAGGAATGTTTTGCCACATTCCGCAAGCATTATATGGAACATTCACTCGACACCACAGTACCTTACGAGGGAATATCCGCTCTTATCCATGCGCTTAGCCAACGAGGCAATAACATGGCTGTGGTGAGCAATAAGTTCTATGCTGCTACCCGTGAGTTGGTGGCTCATTACTTTCCAGAGATTCCTGTGGCTGTAGGAGAACATGAGGCAGAAGGCATTCGTAAGAAACCAGCTCCTGATACGGTAGAAGAAGCACTCCGCCTGCTGGGTGTCGGCAAAGACGATGCTGTGTATGTAGGTGATAGTGATGTGGATCTTGCAACCGCTCGCAATAGCGGTTTGCCTTGTATTAGTGTGCTGTGGGGATTCCGCGATCGTGATTTCCTCATAGAATATGGTGCTACTACGTTTGTCAATCATCCAATGGAAATAATAGCAGAAGACTAATCCCACATTCCCATGCAAGTAGTTTACGAAGACAACCATATTATTGTCGTTTATAAGGAAAGCGGCGAGATCGTTCAAGGTGACAAAACGGGTGATACTCCATTGGCAGAAACCGTAAAAGCCTATATCAAGGAGAAATACCAGAAGCCAGGAGCCGTATTTCTTGGCGTGGTCCATCGTCTTGACCGTCCTGTTAGCGGATTGGTGGTGTTTGCCCGTACTTCTAAAGCGCTATCACGACTTAACGAAATGTTTCGCAAGGGTGAGGTTCATAAAACCTATTGGGCTTTGGTTCAACCTTCAGGCAATCCTGTGACTTCCAACACTTTTGTTACCGCCACCCATTGGGTGACTCGCAATGAGAAGCAAAACAAATCGTATGCCTACGATCGTGAGGTACCCGGTTCGAAGAAGGCTGTCTTACGCTACCGTACCATCGGTCAGACCGAACGTTATCAGCTGGTAGAAGTGGAGTTGCTGACAGGACGTCATCATCAGATACGCTGCCAGTTGTCCACCTTGGGGATGCCCATTCGTGGAGACTTGAAATATGGTGCAAAGCGTAGTAATCCAGATGGAAGCATCTCGTTGTTGTCTCATCATGTGGAATTTATCCATCCTGTGTCAAAACAGAAAATAGTCCTCGACTCTCCATTACCAGACGATAAAATCTGGCATAATATTGCATTTTTCGACAAATAGCCTTGTAGTTCAGAATATTTCGCTTATTTTTGCACTACATTTTGTAAAGAACCATATATGAAGAAAGCACTTTGGTGGATCATGGGCATTCTATTGAGCCCCATCCTGTTGTTTCTTATCTTGACCGTATTGATTTATCTGCCGCCTGTTCAAAATTGGGTGGTGGACAAGGTTGCGCAGGTTGCTTCGGAAAAGACGGGCCTCACCATTACTATTGACCACGTGAACCTTTCCTTCCCCCTTGATCTCGGAGTTGATGGCATGCAGGTGGTTCAAATAGATTCTGTTACCGGACGTCCAGACACGTTGATGCGTGTTGATCGCACGGTGGTGGATGTGCAACTTTTTCCGTTGATAGACAACCGTGTGGTGATCAGTCAATTGGAAATCAATCGTGCGCAAGTCAATACCTTGGGAATGATAGCCGCAGCCCGTGTGAAGGGCGAAATTGGGCGATTCTCCGTCACCAGTCGGGGGATAGACCTTGATGATGAGACTATGGAACTGAATGGCGCCAGACTGGAAGACGGCCGGTTGGATATCGCTCTTAACGATAGTGTTCCAGAGGACACGACGACCTCTGAAAACCGTTGGAAAATCATGGCAGACAGTATTGTTGTCCACCAGACCTCGGTAGCCTTTCATATGCCCGGAGATACTATGAGTGTGGATGCCCACCTTGGACATCTTTGTGTGCGTCAGGCAGATATCGATCTGGGCACACAAACCTATATGGTGCAATCGGTTGACTGGACGAAGGGAAATCTGCATTACGACCAGAATTTCGAACCTGTTGTCGATGGACTTGATTACAACCATTTGGCCCTCGACCAGATACATATCGGGATAGACAGCATTTACTATCATGATCCAACGTTGCGAATGACCTTCCGCGAGTTGAAAGTCAAGGAAAAATGTGGCCTCGCCATTACAGAGATGAATGGCAGGATGATGATGGCCAATGGCATGTTGCGGTTGCCATCATTCCGTTTGAAGACTCCCGATTCAGATCTTGATGTAGCCCTCGACCTTCCGTTCTCGATTATGGATGTCGGTTCGACGGAGAAACTTCGCTTGCGTCTGAATGCTCAGTTGGGAAAACAAGACCTGATGCGCTTCATGGGCATGATGCCTCAGAGTTTCCAGCGACAATGGCCCAACAGTCCGCTTACTGTAAAAGGAGTGCTTTCGGGTAATATGATGTACATGGATTTTTCCGGTATTGACGTATCGCTTCCGACCGCCTTCCATGCCAAGGCAACAGGTTTTGTAGCCAATCTCAACACTCCCGCTCAGCTACGCTCCAAAATCCGTTTCCAGGCAGAGACGGGAAATATAGGCTTTATTACCGGTTTGTTGCCTAAGGCAATCCAACGCAATTACCGCATCCCCAATGGTATTAGAGCCAACGGCTTGTTAGAGGCAGATGCAGCCCGTTATGCAGCCGATGTCACCCTCCGTGAGGGTCGGGGAACTGTCAAGGCGAAAGGTGCGTTGAATGCCAATAATATGTCCTATTCGGCAAATCTGCAGGTGCGCCAACTCAACCTTCACCACTTCATGCCTCATGACTCCATTTATACGTTGTCAGCAGATGTCCAGGTGAAAGGTCATGGTACCGATTTCTTCTCACCACGCACTATGGCGCAGGCAGAGGTGCAGTTGCATAGCCTGGGATATGGTTCTTGGACTCTCGATAAGGCACAGGCCACGCTTGACTTGCGCCATGGCGTAGCCCATGTTGAGGTGGACAGCCGAAACCAGTTGGCTACGGGTATTGTCACGCTCGATGCGTTGATGAATAAAAAACGTCTTCAAGCCACTCTGACAACCGACCTGCAGCGTCTGGACCTTTTCCATTTGCGCATGGTCGATAATCCTCTTGTGATAGGTCTCTGTGGACATATTGATGCCAGCAGTAATCTGCAAACCACGCATTATGTGAATGGTATTTTCAACGACCTTACCATCCGCGACTCCTCTCGTGTCTATCGTCCTCGCGACATCACCCTTTTTGCCAATCTCAATCCCGATACTACAGAAGCCCGTTTGGAATGTGGCGACCTCAACTTAAAACTTAACGCTTCAGGTAGTTATGAACACTTGATAGCCTCGCTGACACAGGTTTCCGGTTCGATTATATCGCAGATGGAGCATAAGGTTATCGATCAGTCTGCCATACGCAGTCTGTTGCCTGTTATGCGTCTTCATGTGGAGAGTCAGAGCGACAACCCCATAGCCAATCTGTTGCGTACAGGTCAACATATCGACTACAAGAATTTGCATTTAGATTTGGAGACTTCGCCTCAAAAAGGCATCAACGGCGATGGTTATATCCATTCGTTAGTCTATGATGGTACGCGTCTGGATACCATCAATTTGAAACTCCTACAGTATAAAGACCAGTTGGCATTCCATGGACAGGTTCGCAATAATAAGCGCAACCCGCAGTTTGTATTCAATACCTTGTTTAATGGTGTTGTTCAGGAGCGTGGTGCCTCGGTAGGTCTTCGTTTCTATGACGACAAAAACCAGTTGGGCTTGCGTCTTGGAGCCAAGGCAGAGATGGTGGATAGCGGCATTAGTATCCATCTCTTGCCCGATCGTCCTACTTTGGGATATAAGGAGTTTTCGCTGAATAAAGACAACTATATATTCCTTGGAGCCAACAATAAGGTGAAGGCCGATATCAATCTTGTTGCCGATGATGGCACGGGTGTGAAGGTCTATTCTACAGAGAGTGATCCTGATGCGTTGCAAGACATTACGGTCAGCATGAACCGCTTCAACCTTGCCAGCATCACAGCCGTTCTTCCCTATGTTCCTCGTTTGGGCGGTTTGATGGAAGGCGACTATCATGTGGTGCAACACTCTTCCGGTCGTTTCTCTGTCGTGGGAAGTGTGGCTGTTAGCGACATGGCTTATGAGGGTTGTAAATGGGGCGATATAAGTTCCGAAATCATATATCTGCAGAAAGAAGACGATGCCCATGCCGTTGAGGCGCGTCTGATGAAAGACGACGAGGAGATCGGCGTATTGACAGGAACCTATTATAATGCCGGTGAAGGTTCGCTCGATGCTGTATTGCAGTTGCAACGTCTGCCACTCGAACTGGTTAATGGTTTCGTACCCAACCAGATTGCCGGTCTTGAGGGTTTCGCAGAAGGGGAACTGACGATAAAGGGTCCTCTCAACAAACCCCAGGTGAATGGAGAGTTGATGCTTGAGAACTCCTATCTTGTCAGCGTGCCCTACGGCATGAAATTGCGCTTCGACGACGACCCTGTGCGTATCGTAGGCTCCAACCTGTTGCTTGAGAATTTTAACGTCTATGCCCATAACGACAATCCGTTGACCATCATGGGAAACGTCAATTTCTCAGACCTTGACCATATCACGGTTGATATGCGTATGAGAGCCGCCAACTATCAGATTATTGATGCCAAGGAGAATAGTAGGAGTGAGGCGTATGGTAAAGCCTTTGTCAATTTCATGGGTCGCATGAATGGCGAACTCTCCAATCTCACGATGCGTGGAAAACTTGACGTACTTGGTTCTACAGATATGCGTTACATTCTGCGTGACTCGCCACTCTCTACCGACAACCAACTTGACGAACTGGTGAAGTTTACAGACTTTAGCGATACAACGCAGACCGTGGTGAATCGCCCAGACCTGGCAGGCTTCAATATGAATCTGACGATGGAAGTATCGAAAGGCGCACACGTGATAGCCTATCTTAATGCCGACCATTCCAACTATGTTGACTTGATGGGTGGCGGCACGTTGCGCATGACCTATAATCCAGCCGACAATCTGCAACTGACGGGTAAATACACCTTGAGTAATGGTGAGATGAAATACTCGTTGCCCGTTATTCCGCTCAAGACTTTTGTTATCCAGGATGGATCGTATATTGAGTTTACGGGCGACATGATGAATCCCACTCTTCATATCACGGCAACAGAAGCAACCAAGGCTACCGTGACGGGAAGTAATGGAGTGGGTAGGAGCGTGGACTTCACTTGTGGTGTTATCATCACCCGTACGCTCAACGATATGGGTCTTGAGTTTACCCTTGATGCGCCTGAAGACATGCAGCTTCATAGTGAGTTGCAGGCCATGAGTGTGGAACGTCGTGGCAAACTTGCCGTTTCCATGCTCACCACGGGTATGTATCTCTCTGAAGGTAATACAAATGCTTTCTCGATGAACTCAGCCCTCAGCTCGTTCCTCAATTCCGAAATCAACCAGATTACGGGTAATGCCTTGCGCACCCTTGATCTCTCCTTCGGTCTTGATAATTCTACAGATGCCGCAGGAAATATGCATACAGACTACTCGTTTAAGTTTGCCAAGCGCTTCTGGAACAACCGCCTCAAAGTGGTAGTGGGCGGCAAGGTGTCGTCGGGTAGTGAGTATCAGAATGGTACAGAGTCAGTATTTGACAATGTGACGTTGGAATATCGGTTGGACGACAGCGCCAATAAATACGTGACCTTCTTCTATGATAATAATGCCTATGACTGGCTTGACGGTTACACCCAGAAGTATGGCGCAGGATTCGTATGGAGGCGCACCTTGCAGACCTTCAGCGATATCATCCGGTTCCGTAGTGGCAATACGCCCCTATATGTTCCACCAACGCCTATGCGTACCGATAGCCTGAAGCGTGATAGCGTGAGGGTGGTGAAGCTTAACAAATAATTCTCGATTATGATGCATTCAACAATCAAACGATACATTTATCTGTTGACAGGTGCTGTGGTGATTAGTGCCTGTAGTATGACCAAGGGTGTGCCTGACGACGACCAGCTCTTCATCGGATTAACGAAAATCAACTATACCGACTATGAAGAGAACGATAATTATTCTGCTACAAGAGAAGAGATAGACGCAGCCCTGGCAACAGCTCCTAATGGCGCGATATTGGGTAGCAGCTATCATCGCCTTCCTTTCTCCTTCGGTCTTTCGGTATGGAATGCTTTTTCTGCCGACAGTTCTGGTCTTGGTCATTGGATGAATAAGACGTTTGGCAAACAGCCTGTCCTCATGTCGTGGGTCAATCCTCAGTTGCGTGCACAGGTTGCCAAAAGTGTGTTGCGCAATCATGGTTATTTCCATGGAGATGTTGACGCAGAAGTGGTTCAGCAAAACAACATGAAAACAGCCAAGATCGGCTATGATGTGTCGTTCGGTCATCTCTTCACCTTAGATAGTGTGCGTTATGTGGGATTTAACCGTGAGGCAGACAGCCTGATCCATGCCACATCAGCCTCTGCTATCGTGCGCAAGGGTGATCCTTTCGTGGTGGCTAATCTCGATGGGGAGCGTAGCCGAATCAGCAATCTGCTCCGCAATAATGGCTACTATTATTACCAGCCCAGCTACGCCTCTTATCTGGCAGACACCTTTGCTGTGGACGGTAAGGTGCAGTTGCGCTTCCAGTTGGCAGAGGAGACACCAGCTCAGGCCCGTCACAAGTGGTATATCGGTCGTGTGAATATCAATATGCGCAAAACGTATAATGAGGCATTTACCGATTCTATGGTTTACCGCTATTTGACCATCCGTTATGCCGGTCGGCGCCCACCGGTTCGTCCGCGTGTCATTATAGCCGATATGAAAATTCGTCCGCGCCAGCTCTATAGCTATGACGATTACTTGCAGAGTGCCCAGAAAATCAATGCGATGGGATTGTTTTCCTCTACCGAGTTTCAGTTTACGCCGCGTGACAATTCGCCCTCTTGCGATACGCTGGACTTGACACTCAATTGCACCTTCGACAAACCGTGGGATTCGTATATCGAAACCAATTTCAATGGTAGTGCGATAGGTCGCGTGGGACCAGAGGTCAAACTTGGACTGGTGCGTCGCAATGCCTTCCATGGTGGCGAGAAGATAGATCTGTCGGTTCATGGATCCTATGAGTGGGCTACCAACAGCAGTTCCAGCATGAGCAACTACGAGTATGGCTTTGATGCGAGCATAGAGTTTCCACGCCTTATTGCACCATATTTTGGCGGTAATAGCACGCAACGCTATACGCTGCCCGACGGTCGCACGGTGCGCCTTCCTCGCCGGTTCTACGCAACACCCTCTACCGTTGCCAAGGTGTCGAGCAATACCATCCGTCGGCCTGGCTATTACAAGATGCATATTGTGAGTGGTAAGTGGGCATACAACTGGCAGACCTCTGCCACCAGCAAACATGAGTTCTCGCCGCTTACGGTGAAATACCAGTTTATGAATAGCCATACCGCCGAGTTTGACAAGGTGATGGAAGAGAATCCCTATCTCCGTGCCACCATGCAAGACTATTTCGTGCCAGAGATGCGCTATAGCTATACCTATACCAGTCCTTCTACGTTGCGTCATCCTGTGAGATGGACCGCCACGGTGTCTGAGTCGGGCAACTTCACTTCGTTGGCGCTTCTTGCCTTTGGTAAGAAATGGAACGAGAGAGAGAAGAAACTTTTCAAGAATCCTTATTCGCAGTTTGTCAAGATCGAAACGGATTTTACCAAAATATGGACGCTTGATGCTTCTTCGCAGTTGTTGGGACATGTCAACGCGGGTGTGCTCTATTGCTTCGGAAATACCGACTGGGCGCCCAATACCGAACTGTTTTATGTGGGTGGTGCCAATAGCATCCGTGCCTTTTCTGTGCGTGGTATAGGTCCTGGCAGCTTCCCTGGCATCGAGGATAAAGCCATGTCCTATCTGATGCAGAATGGTGATATCAAATTGGTGTGCAATCTTGAGTATCGCCGTAATCTTTTCGGTAGCCTCTATGGTGCTGTATTCCTTGACGCTGGTAATGTTTGGAATGTCCGCGACAACTATGGCACTTCAGTTCCTTATGCCACCACCAAGTTCAAGATTCAGAATGTGCTTCGTGAGATGGCTGTCGGCACGGGTCTTGGTTTGCGCTACGACCTCGACTTTATTGTGTTGCGTCTCGACTGGGGTATCGGTATTCATGTGCCTTACGATACGGGCAAGGGTGGTATCTACAATGTTGATGGTTTCAAAAAGAACCAGACCCTCCATTTTGCTATCGGATATCCATTCTGATTTCTCGGAAGTGGTATTGTTCGGCCATCTGGATTAACGCAGGATGCTTCCTTGTGCGTTCGGGTTATCATCGGGATATGTTCGGGTTTTGCTGTTTCATGATGTGATATTTTCTCGCTCTCCACATTCCCACATCGTGGTATTCTCCTGTTCTGTTCCTTGTTTCTCCCAACTTTGTCCCATCATTGTCCGCTCAATATTGGGACTTAGTGCGGATTCACTGGTGACTTACTTAGAAGTTGCCCACGTCTGTGTGCGGACGGAATGTTTTGTGCGATGAGTGATTCTCTCTTGAACCACGTTGCAAAGATACAACATCCCCCCCAACCAATCATACGTTTCTATACGTTTCTTGCGATTCGAGGACATTTTTATTATGAAATGTTTGCATGCCCATGAATAACCTTGTTTCACAAGGCGGAAACCTGTTTATACGGCTTTGACACCAAGGAGATGGAAATCCGCAGATTACACATTCTCTCCAAAATCCTAATGAGCGATTGGGCGTAATAGGCGTTTGAAAGTCGTAGTAGATGGTTTCAGTTATAGTTGAAAAAACACCATTTTTTGCAGTCTGACTGGGTTATAAAATGTGTCCAGTACATCCCAAAATCCATTTCAATGGTATCCAGAACGCATGAATGAGTGCGTTTTCTGTGTTTTGCATGGAAGGTGGAAATCATCGGAACAAGGGGGGCGAACTCGATTTTTGAGGATTTCATGAATAAAATAGCCCAAAAATGGGGTTTTTACCAGGATTTTGCGGCTTTGGAATGCTGATTTTGCTGGTAGCGCTGGGATATTCCTGCATTCTCTTATTACGTAAATTATTGATAATATGGCTCTTAGATGGATTCTTGATTGCGTAAATCTTCCAATTCCAGTTCTTCCAATTAATTTTTCGAGGGTGCTTTTTTCTCTTATTATATATATAACTATTTAATTATTAATAAGTTATAAGACTCTAAAATGAGGGTTTGCGTTTTCATACCCCTTATTGGAATTTGGAAGAACTGGAATATTGGAAGATTTGTCTTTTCTGATATGTCCAATTTCTGGTCCATAACTTCTTCCTCTCCAAAGCCATTCATGGTGTATGCAAAGGGTGGGATAAAACAAAAAGAAGCCCCTTCCTGCGTATGATAGAAGGGTCTTCTTAGTATGGAGTAAATGCTTGTTGCGCTATTTTTGGTCGAGAGCTTCGTAGCGTGAATGTTTGCTGATGTATTCCGGTACGATTTCCTTCATCT
Source organism: Prevotella sp. P4-119 (assembly GCF_002251345.1). Taxonomy (NCBI): domain Bacteria; kingdom Pseudomonadati; phylum Bacteroidota; class Bacteroidia; order Bacteroidales; family Prevotellaceae; genus Prevotella; species Prevotella sp. P4-119. The sequence continues at coordinate 21,808 of NZ_NPJB01000029.1, forward strand.
TCCTTACGGTGTTCATGTCGTCGTAAGCAGCGGAAATCTGGTATAGTTCGGTAATGCTCTGCTGTGCCTCTTCGTATTCGTAGCTACGAACCTCGGCAATACGTATTTTTTCGTGGAACGAAGGCTTGGTGTTTTCTTTCTCGTTGAGCACTTCCTCATAGAGTTTCTCGCCTTCGCGGAGTCCCGTGTATTTGATTTCTACGTTTTTGGCTCCGCTCAACTGTATCATGCGCTTTGCCAAGTCGGCAATAAGTACAGGTTCTCCCATGTCGAACACGAATATCTCGCCACCCTTACCATGTGTTCCAGCTTCGAGCACCAGTTTGCAAGCCTCTGGTATGAGCATGAAATAGCGAATGATCTTAGGGTGTGTGACGGTCAATGGACCGCCAGCCTCCAGTTGTTTACGGAATAGCGGAATGACAGATCCGTTGGAACCGAGCACGTTTCCGAAGCGTGTGGTGACAAACTGCGTGATGCCTTTGATTTTACCGTCTTTGATGGCCTTGTCAAGGCTTTGCACATAGATTTCGCAGATACGCTTCGAACAACCCATTACGTTTGTGGGATTGACCGCTTTGTCGGTAGAGATCATCACAAACTTCTTGATATTGTATTTCACGCTGAGGTCTGCAATGATTTTGGTGCCCCATACGTTGTTTTGAATGCTTTCGCTGGGGTTGTCTTCCATCATCGGCACGTGTTTGTAGGCAGCAGCATGGAAAACGTAATCAGGCTGGAATGTGCTGAAAATCTCCTCCATGCGTTTCTCTTTGCAGATAGAGGTCACTACGGTATGTGCCACGATGTCAGGATATTCGTTGCTCATCATCAGTCTGACGTCGTGTTGTGGAGTCTCAGCCTGGTCGATGAGCATCATTTCTGCGGGCTTGTAGATGGCAATCTGGCGAACCATTTCCGATCCGATAGAACCGGCAGATCCTGTGATGAGCACTTTCTTGCCTCTCAACAGGGCCCCGACGCTATTCATGTCAACCTGTATCTCATCGCGTGGCAGGAGGTCTTCAACGCTAACTTCCTTCATTTTGATGTTGGCAAGACTGCTGTCAGTCAATTTTCCGTTTTCAACCTGCATCTCATGGGCGCTGATTGTCATATAGATTTTGACACCGGTGGAAATCAGCGTGTTCTGCATCTCACGGTCGTTTTGGAAGTCTTTAGTGCGAGTAGGGGAGATGAGTACACCTTTGATGCCGTATTTCTTGATGATATGTGCAATATTGTCTTGGGTGTTATATACTTTCTTGCCCATCAGTCGGACATGGTGAAGTCGGTTCTCGTTGCTCTTTTCATGGGCAATGAATCCCATCAACACAAACTTGGCAGGTTGCTGGGAACGAATGTACTTGGCAAGTCCCACCGCTCCTTCCATTGTACCATAGATGAGTACGCGTACTGCCTTCTTATCCGCCAATATTACGTCGTATAGCATCTTTACCAGCACGCGAATGGTCCACATGGCTAATGTGGCAATGAGGAACATGGTGCATGTCTCGGTCAATGTGAGTATGCCTATTTTGTCAACATGCAGATACTCCATGGTGAAATGGGCTATCAGCGACAATGCCAAGCCGACGGCATTACTCATCGCCACATGCCATAAATCGACAAATGATGAGTAGCGAAGAATTCCAGAATAGGTGTGAAATATTCTGAAGCCTACGCAAGTGAGAAGTACGTAGAGCAAGAGGGTATATAGCAGTTCAAACCGATGGTCTATGAATGCTCCTGTCTTGTTGAAAATCCAATAGGTAAAGAGACCGGAGAAGAAAATAGTAGCAGTATCAATCAAGAACATGCACCAGTAGGGTAGTGCTTCTTTCTTGAAGTACCAATTCAGGATAGAGTTGAGTAGATTCATAGCTTTTCTTAAAATCTATATTATTTTTAACCGCAAAGATACGTAAAAAATATAAACTTTCTATAGTTTTGCGTTGTTTTTTTTACTAAGACGGTCGATTTTTTGAAAATATATCAAGGGGGGGGGTAAAGGCAATTTAATGTCCTTTTGTGAAGATTAGCATTTTGGGCAACTTCTGCCATTTCCCGTTTTTGGGAATTTTCAGCGTACTGCCACTTGTTTGTTTCAGCAGGTAGGTGGAGTCGCTTTGCAAGGTGAGGGTAGCGGTGAGATCTTCGCTGCCAAAATCGTTGACCATCGTCATGACAATCTCTCGGCTTCCTTTTTTCTTGACCGATGTGATCGGCCAGCAGAAAGAATTGTGTTTCTTTCCGAGATAGCCAGGAAGTTCACCATAGATCTCTTGTCCGGGGATGATGACATTCTGGTTCTGAAAATCGATTCGCAGATAAACGTCGTATTCCTCATTGGTGAGATATCCACTGAAAGTGCCCTGTGACTGTTGGGCACCGACTGTTGCGAAAATGGCTGTAAATATTATTATGAATAGTTTTCTTTTCATCTACGTATTAATTTGCCGCAAAGATAGTAAATCTATATCAATAAATATGTTTTTTGGTGAAAAATAATTGCCTAAACTCGCATGATTTTAATATTTTTAAGTAACTTTGTGGCCGTTATACATGTATATATGGGAAAAGAATTGATTAAGCCAGATTATGTCTTTGAATCGAGCTGGGAAGTTTGTAATAAAGTAGGAGGTATATATACCGTGCTTTCCAGCCGAGCTAAAACACTTCAAGATGCCATGTGCGACCGGATTATCTTCATCGGTCCAGATGTGTGGCATGATAACGAGAGTCCTTATTTTCAAGAGGAAAAGTCGCTATTGGCAGAATGGCAATGGCAGGCGAAAGAAGAGGGGCTGAAAGTAAAGGTAGGCCGTTGGGCTGTTCCTGGAAAACCTATTGCTATTTTGGTGGATTTCCAACCTTTTTTTGAGAAGAAAAATGAAATCTATGGCTGGTTGTGGGAACACTATCAGGTGGATTCGCTTCATGCCTATGGCGATTATGATGAAGCATCTATGTTCTCTTATGCCGCAGCACTCGTGGTAGAAAGCATCTACCGTTGGCTGGGCAAGGAAGTTGAGGGAAAACATGTGATTTACCATGCCAACGAATGGATGTGTGGACTCGGAGCATTATATATAAATAATGTGTTGCCGCAGATCGGTACCGTTTTCACCACTCACGCCACCAGTATCGGTCGTTCAATCGCAGGCAACCAGAAGCCACTCTATGACTATCTCTTTGCCTATAATGGCGATCAGATGGCAGAAGAGCTTAATATGCAGAGCAAGCACTCCATTGAGAAGCAAACTGCTCATTATGTAGATTGTTTTACTACGGTAAGTGATATTACCGCCAATGAATGTCGTGAACTCCTTGACAAGCCCGTTGATGTGGTATTGCCAAATGGTTTCGACAACAGTTTCGTGCCTAAAGCCGCCACATTCACCAAAAAGCGCAAGGCAGCTCGCTTGCGCCTTCTTGATGTGGCTAATGCCTTATTGGGCGAATCGCTCGACGACGATACACTTATCGTTTCAACATCAGGACGTTACGAATTCCGTAATAAGGGTATTGACGTGTTTGTGGAGGCCATGAATCGTCTGCTTCGCGACAGAGAACTGAAGAAAAAGGTCTTGGCATTTATTGAAGTGCCGGGATGGGTAGGCGAGCCACGTAAGGATTTGCAGGAACGTTTGGCGAAGAACGAAAAATATGAAACACCATTGGATGTTCCACAGCTGACCCATTGGCTGCATAATATGAGTCACGATAACGTGTTGGGCATGATGAAATACTACGATATGCACAACCGTAAGGACGATAAGGTGAAGGTCATCTTCCTGCCCTGCTATCTCGATGGACGTGACGGAATAGTCAATATGTCATATTATGATGTGGTATTGGGTAATGACCTGTGCATTTATCCATCGTATTACGAACCGTGGGGATATACTCCGCTGGAGGCCGTTGCCTTCAAAGTGCCTTGTATCACAACAGATCTGGCAGGCTTCGGACTTTGGGCTAACGGCGTGTTCGGTCATGCAGGTGAGATAGAGGATGGCGTGAAGGTCATTCATCGCACAGATTATAATTATTCTGAAGTAGCAGATGCCATCAAGGATACGGTGGCGAAATATTCGGCTATGCCGAAAAATGATGTTGAAAGTTGCCGACGCAAAGCCGATGCACTTTCGAAAAAAGCACTTTGGAGCGAGTTTATCGAATACTATTATGAGGCTTACGACATCGCTTTGCGTAAGGCTCAGAACCGTATGAACAAATAATAAATAGAGTATCAACGTATATATAGAGAAAAGTATGAAAATCAAAGCAGATTACGCAAATGCTCCTCAGTGGAAGGAATTGACTGTAAAATCGACCCTTCCTGAGCAGTTGAAATGTTTGAATGAGATTGCCCACAACATGTGGTGGGTGTGGAACTATGAGGCACGCGACTTGTTCCGTGACCTTGACCCTGAGCTTTATCATGATGCCAAGCACAATCCCGTAATGCTTCTTGAGCGTCTGAGCTTTACCCGTAAAGAGGAAATCCTCAAGGACAAGGCTCTGATGAAGCGCATCCAGAGTGTTTATGCACTCTTCCGTGAATATATGGATGTTAAGCCCGACAATACCCGTCCTTCTGTAGCTTATTTCTGCATGGAGTATGGTATCCATTCTGCCCTGAAAATCTACTCAGGCGGTCTCGGTATGTTGGCTGGTGACTATGTGAAAGAGGCTTCTGACTCTAATGTTGATATGTGTGCCGTGGGTTTCCTCTATCGTTTCGGCTATTTCACACAGAGTCTTTCTATGGACGGACAGCAGATTGCCAACTATGAGTCTCAGAACTTCGGTTCACTCCCCATCGAGCGCGAACTCGACGAGAACGGCAATCCTCTCGTAATAGATGTTCCTTACACCAACTATCAGGTTCATGCTTATGTTTGGCGTGTGAATGTGGGTCGTGTAAAGCTCTATCTGCTCGACACAGACAACGAACTGAACTCAGAATTCGACAGACCAATCACTCACTCACTCTATGGTGGCGACTGGGAAAACCGCCTGAAGCAGGAAATTCTGCTCGGTATCGGTGGTATGCTGCTGCTGAAGAAACTCGGCATTAAGAAGGATGTTTACCATTGCAACGAAGGCCATGCAGCACTTTGCAACCTGCAGCGCCTCTGCGACTATATCGATGGTGGAATGACCTTCAACGAAGCACTCGAACTCGTTCGCGCTTCTTCACTCTATACCGTTCACACTCCAGTACCTGCTGGTCACGACTACTTCGACGAAGGACTCTTCGGTAAGTATATGGGAGGCTATCCTGCAAAACTCGGTATCTCTTGGGATGAGTTCATCGGTATGGGACGTATCAACCCAGAAGACCATAACGAGCGCTTCTGCATGTCAACCTTTGCTTGCAACACTTGTCAGGAAGTAAACGGTGTATCTAAACTCCACGGATGGGTTAGTCAGCAGATGTTTGCTCCTATCTGGAACGGATACTATCCAGAGGAAAACCACGTGGGATATGTTACCAACGGTGTACACTTCCCAACATGGTGTGCTACAGAATGGCGTAAGGTTTATGGCAAGTATTTCAACGAGAACCACATGTACGATCAGTCGAACCAGAGCATCTGGGAGGCTATCTATAATGTGCCCGATGAAGAAATCTGGGAAACTCGTATGGCGCTGAAAAACAAATTGGTGTCATATATCCGCGAACAGTTCCGTGACACATGGTTGCGCAATCAGGGTGATCCCTCACGCGTGCTCAACCTGCTTGAGCGCATCAATCCTAATGCGTTGATTATCGGTTTCTGCCGTCGCTTCGCTACCTATAAGCGCGCTCACCTGTTGTTTACCGACCTCGACCGTCTGGCCAAGATCGTCAACGACCCAGAGCATCCCGTACAGTTCCTCTTCGCCGGTAAGGCTCACCCCGCAGATGGCGCAGGACAGGGACTCATCAAGAAGATTTATGAGATTAGCCAGCGTCCTGAGTTCCTCGGTAAGATCATCTTCCTTGAGGACTACGACTTCCTCTTGGCTCGTCGCCTTGTCAGCGGTGTTGATATTTGGATGAATACTCCAACTCGTCCGCTTGAGGCTTCTGGTACATCTGGTGAAAAGGCTGAGATGAATGGCGTTGTCAACCTCTCTGTACTTGATGGATGGTGGCTTGAAGGCTATCGTGAAGGTGCAGGATGGGCACTTACCGAAAAGCGTACCTATCAGAACCAGGGTCATCAGGACCAGCTCGATGCGGCTACAATCTACTCGCTACTCGAAAACGAGATTATTCCTCTTTACTATAAGAAGAACAAGAAGGGCTTCAGCGAGGGATGGATCAAGGTTATCAAGAACTCTATCGCTCAGATCGCTCCTCACTATACCATGAAGCGTCAGCTCGACGACTACTATGACAAGTTCTACACCAAAGAGGCTAAACGCTTCAAGGAAATCAGCAAGGACAACTGCCGTCTGGCTAAGGAAATTGCACAGTGGAAGGAAGTTGTTGCTGAGCGTTGGGATGCCATCAACGTCGTTTCTGCATCATGGGACTTCCCTGCAAGTGGTGCTGAAACCGGTGGTAAGTACAAGCTGACTTACGTCATCAACGAGCAAGGTCTTGAAGATGCAGTAGGATTGGAGAAGGTGAATCTCTATGTTAACAAGGAAGGACAGGAGCGTATCTTCAATGTAGAGCCTCTGAAGATGGTTGGTCATGAGGGTAACAACTATACCTTCGAAGTTGAGCTGACTCCTCAGCAGGCCGGTACCTATAAATCAGCTGTCCGCATGTATCCGAAGAACAAGAACCTGCCTCACCGTCAGGACTTCTGCTACGTGAAATGGCTTGAACTGCCCAACAACCAGTAATCTGTTGGACATTCAGAAGAGATAAGGAGAGTGGCTTGTCTTCCTCGTGTGGAAGAACAGCCACTCTCTTTCTTTTCTATACAACCGCCTTGATGATAAACCCCCAATCCGTCTGATGACCGATTGGGGGTTAAAGGTGGATGTTGCGATTGTTATTTCAGGTAATCAGCAACAAAGTTTCTGAGTTGTTCATCGCGGAGATCGCGACGCAGGATTTTGCCTTCTTGATCTACAATAACGGTACAAGGGATGCTTTTTACATTAAATAATGTAGCAGCAGACGATTCCCAGCCTTTCAGGTCGCTAACCTGTGTCCAACTCGTTCCCCATTGCTTGATGGCATTTGTCCAAGCGTCTTTGTTGTTGTCAAGAGAAACACCGAGAATGCCCAGACCCTTATCCTTGTAACTCTCGTAGAGGGAAATCACGGAAGGCATTTCTCTACGGCATGGGCCACACCAAGATGCCCAGAAATCTATAACGGTCAATTTGTGCTTCTTTATCTCTGCCAAAGCGCTCACAGGATTACCCTCTGCATCAGGAAGCGTGAAGTCGGGCATGACGGATCCTTCCGCTGTATTGGCTTGCTTGGCCAATTCCTGTTCCATTTGCTGGATGGCGGTACGCTGACGCAATTCCTTCGGCATCTGACTGATGAGATGCTTGGTCGTTGTGGCAGAGAATATATCCTTGGAAAAGTTGAGGATGAGAAAATAGCCGAATTCGTTGTCGATATTGCGTTCGGCGGCAACTTCTACCTTGTTGCTGAACTGTTTGTTGAGTTCTTCTATTTCCTTCATACCCTTTTCTCGTTCTGCCGGACTGACGGGATGGGCATAGATGCGTTCTGCAATAAGATTGATGGCTTTGCCTACAACCATCAACGAGTCGTTGAGACGTTGCCACTCGTTGTTGCAAGGCGTACCGCCAACCCTTGATGCGGAAGGTTCTGCGGAAAGCCGGATGTCGATATTGCCATTCTCCCTGAAGAATGTGGCGTTGATCTGGTGGGCTTTCGCACTATAAAGCATGCAGAAGCATGTAGAATCTGCACTTCCCGAAAGACTGAACTTTCCGTTTTTTACTACTAAGGTGTCGCAGGGAATGCCGGTTACCATGTCGGTCGTGAGAAAGAGTGTGTCTCCGTCTTGCATGTTTTCGGCAGAACCTTTGATATGGTACGTGTTTGAATGACAAGCAGCAAGCGTAATGCCTGCTGCTGTCACTATAAATAATGTCTTGATGTTCATCTGAAGGATGGATGTTATACAAGGTATTGACTTGAGATACTCTCGTTGTTGAGCACGCGGCGGATGGTTTCTGCAAACATATCTGCCACAGAGAGCTGTTTCACCTTAGCACAGCGTTGTGTGTAGGGGATAGAGTCTGTGAAGACAATTTCCTCAAGGGCCGATTCTTGTACGCGTTCGCTTGCAGGGCCACTCATCACACAATGGGATGCACATGCGCGAACAGTCTTAGCACCTGCTTCTTTCATGATGTCGGCAGCCTTGGTGATGGTTCCAGCAGTATCTACCATGTCGTCGATAATCACCACATTCTTGTCTTTGACGTCACCGATAATCTGCATGGTGGCTACAACGTTGGCGCGAGCGCGGGTCTTGTTGCAGAGAACCAGCGGGCAACCCAGATATTTAGCATAGGTGTTGGCGCGCTTAGAACCGCCGACATCAGGTGATGCAATAACGAGGTCGTCTAGATTGAGACTCTGAAGATAGGGGAGGATGACGCCGGAAGCATAGAGGTGGTCAACGGGAACATCAAAGAAACCTTGTATCTGGTCGGCATGCAAGTCCATGGTGATGACACGATCAACACCGGCTACGGAAAGCAAGTCGGCTACCAGTTTGGCACCAATGCTGACACGGGGCTTGTCTTTGCGATCCTGACGTGCCCATCCGAAATAGGGGATAACGGCATTGATGGTGCGTGCAGAGGCGCGCTTGGCAGCATCGATCATCAGCAACAGCTCCATCAGGTTGTCACTATTGGGGAATGTGCTCTGTACGAGGAAGATATCGCGACCGCGAATAGACTCCTCGAAAGAGACAGCAAACTCGCCGTCGGAGAACTTTGTGATTTGCAGTTCACCGAGCGGACATCCTAAACTAAGGCAGATTTTCTCTGCCAGATACTTTGTGGCAGTGCCTGAAAATACCATGTAAGAGTTCGATTCTCTCATTTTGTAGTAAATATTGTTGTTAGTTGTTTCTTTTTCTATCCAATGGCCTTTCTGAGCTTTTCGAAGTGGGCAATAAGTTCTTTGTAGTCTAATCCCTGATGGATGTTGAAGCGGTTCCACAGGTCACCACAAATGACAACTCCGCCAAAGCCGAGTTCTTTGGCCATGCGAATATTATCTATGTTCATGCCTCCTAATGCATACACGTGCCGGTCGATAAGTCCCAACTTAGAAGCCTGTTCCAGTTCGTTGGGAGTAAATGAGGCTTTCTCATTACCCGTCTGACTGTCGAAGATGTGTTTGAGAAACACGTAGTCTGCGTTGCGTTTAGTCACTTTGAGCTCGTCGAGCTTCTGACAGGTGCGACTCAGGCGTCCACGATAGCCTTGCGGGGCTGGTTGTCCTGCCTCGTCAATATGGATGCCTCTCAGATTGTATTCCTCCTTGAGGTAGAAGTGGTCATGTACTACAATCTTTGAACAGTAGTCTTCAGGCAGTAGAGTCAGCAGGCGCTCTGCATACATTGGCGAAGAACCAGGCTTGCATAAATGCAGGCAGTCGAGTCCCTCGTCGAAAAGTGTTGCCAATATTTTGTCTTCTTCCACGAAATACGTGGGCTTGGTCATTACTATGAGTTTCATTGCAATAATCTAGAATCAAATGCAAAAGTAATCATTTTATATGGAATAATGCAATTTAATGACAATAAAAAGCTAACTTTGCAGTCGAAATCAAGATTTATATCAAAAAAATGGAAAATAGTACACCTATATATATTATAGAGGAGGCGAAATTGCGACGTAATCTCGCTTTGATAAAAGACGTGGCTGAACGAACCGGTTCGGAGTTTATTCTTGCCTTCAAGGCATTCGCATTATGGAAAACATTTCCTATTTTTCGGGAGTATATTCAATCTACTACCGCTAGTTCGCTGTCTGAGGCTATGCTCGCTTATCATGAGTTTGGAAAGAAAGCCCATACCTTTTCGCCAGCTTTTACAGATGGAGAGTTTGATGATATTGTAGCTTGCTCATCGCATATCACGTTTAATTCGTTGTCGCAATACGAGCGCTTTCACCATCGTGCATCATCATGTTCGATAGGATTGCGTGTCAATCCTGAATATTCGGAAGTGGGTACCATGCTCTATAATCCCTGTGCTCCAGGTACACGCTTTGGTATTACGGCAGATAAGTTGCCGAAAGAACTGCCGTCGGATATTGACGGATTCCATTGCCATTGCCATTGTGAGAGTGGGGCAGATGTGTTTGAACGGACACTACGGCATATAGAAGAAAAATTCTCTCCTTGGTTCTCGCAGATAAAATGGATCAATTTCGGAGGAGGCCATTTGGTGACTCGCAAAGGTTACGATATAGAGTTGTTGGAATGTATAATGAAAGGTTTCCACCAGCGTTATCCCCATCTGAAGGTGATATTTGAACCAGGAAGCGCCTTTGCCTGGCAGACTGGACCGCTTGTGGCCCATGTTGTGGATATTGTGAATGATCGAGGAATCAAGACTGCCATCCTTGATGTCAGCTTCACATGCCACATGCCCGATTGTCTTGAAATGCCATATCATCCAGAGGTGCGTGGGGCAGAATTGGTCGATTTGGAGGAGGCAACGAAAGAAAATACCTATAGATTGGGTGGTAATAGTTGCCTGTCTGGAGATTTTATGGGGTCTTGGCGCTTTAAAAATCCATTGGTGATCGGTCAGGAGATTATTTTTGAGGATATGATTCATTATACAACGGTCAAGACAAACATGTTTAATGGTATTTCTCACCCGTCCATTGGAATGCTCCATATGGACGGGAAATTGGAAATATTGCGCCATTTTGGCTATGAAGACTATCGAAATCGCATGGATTGATACTTTTTTTAGAAAAAAATGCGAGAAAATTTTGGTAATTCAGAAAAATAGCGTACCTTTGCATCCGCAATCGAGAGAGATGCTCCTTGAGAGAGGAAATAAGCGGAAATAGCTCAGTTGGTAGAGCACAACCTTGCCAAGGTTGGGGTCGCGGGTCCGAGTCCCGTTTTCCGCTCATTTATTATTTATCCTAAGGAAAACCGAAATCTATTTTTTTATTTTAAAAAGATAAATATTTACCGATGAATTTATATATACGCTATTTTGATAAAGAGGTTCTTGTTGATAACGTTGATGATGCTATTCAGTTTCTTGCAGATATCGACGAGATTGGAATGAATCCTATTCTTGAGAAAGACATTCGCAACTACTATAACAGCGATATGTATTATCCTAAGCGTTATAAAGTTCGCCCACGAATCTATTTTATCATCATCAAGACTGAAGCCAAGACGATGCTTGACTTTAAGGAGAAGCGTGCGTTGCATCCTGTGCAAGAGGTTCATGAGAAAAAAAATGTATCGGCATTGGCAAGACTGAACGAAGAAAAGTTTGGCTGGTATGAAGGCTCGCTTGATTTTAAGCGTGTGCAAATAGTTCCTGGTACGGGTAAATTCCAATATCGAGATACCCATTTTGTAGCACAATGTAAGGCGGTATCAGGAATGGATTGTTATAATCGTATTATTGAGCACTTGCGTGAACGGGTTGACGAAAGAAGTCAGTTCCCATCTGCAAAAGGAAAGAATTTCCATTTCCAGTTCTTGGGACTGTGTAAATAACATGTTGCCAAACATGGCGGTTTGAATTTTATCATTATAGAGATATTATGAACAAAGTGATGCTGATAGGAAATGTTGGTGCCGACCCAGAGGTTAGATATGTTGACCAAGGTGTGGCAGTTGCACGGGTACGGCTTGCAACAACCGAACGTGGATATACCTTACAGAACGGTACGCAGGTTCCTGATCATACCGATTGGCACAACGTAATTCTGTGGAGACGTTTGGCAGAAATTGTGGAACAATATGTGCATAAAGGTGATAAACTGTATGTAGAAGGACGCATTCGCTATTCTTCGTATGATGATCGTCAGGGTCAGCGTCGTTTCAAAACAGAGATATGGGCTGATAACATAGAGTTGCTTTCTCCTAAGATGCAAAACAATCCTGCAACAGAAACTTCTCAGTATGCATCAAGTTCTTCTTCTGTTTCAGAGAACCCGACCATGGTAAATTCCAATGATAATACTCAAAGTTCTGTCAATGGGCAGAATGCATCAATGACTTCTGTGGATAATAATGATGCAGAAGCTCTTCCTTTCTAAGCGACAATGGATATCCAACATATTTTATCGGAAGTGCAGTTGATGACTCCAGATTATGGGGCCGTTATTGCATTGGTTTTGGCATTTGCCTTACTCTTTGTCTCTGGTTTCGCTTCTGGAAGCGAGATTGCTTTTTTCTCTTTGACACCAAATGACGAGAATGAATTGGAAGAGGAAAAGTCGGCATCAGACGGCAAGATCATAGCGCTTCGTAACGATTCTGAACGTACGTTGGCAACCATTCTGATTACCAACAATTTGGTGAATGTAACCATTATCATGCTGCTGAACTATTTCTTTGCACGTGTAGTTGATTTTGGTAATGCGGTATGGTTGCAGTTCTTGTGTATTACGGTTCTTTTGACATTTTTGTTGTTGCTCTTTGGAGAAATTATTCCGAAGATTTACACCCGTCAACAACCACTTCGCTTTTGTCGTCGTGTGGTGTCTGGCATTATGTTTTGCCGTAAACTGTTCTATCCTTTTGCAACCATTCTCATCAAGTCTGGTGTGTTGGCAGGAAAGGTGGTACAGAAGGATAATCATGTGTTGAGCGTTGATGACTTGGAACAGGCTCTTGAACTGACAGATAAGAATGATATCAAGGAAGAACAGCATATGCTTGAAGGTATCGTTCGGTTTGGTGATGAGACAGCTAAAGAGATTATGACGAGTCGTCAGGATGTTGTAGATTTGGATTTTCGTTCTTCATTTAGTGAGGTGCTGAAATGTATAGTAGATAATAACTATTCTCGCATACCTGTCTATCAAGATAATAGTGATAACATACGAGGCATTCTCTATATCAAGGATTTGTTGCCACATCTGGGTAAACCTGCCACATTCCGTTGGCAATCTCTTATCCGTCCTCCATATTTCGTTCCAGAGACTAAGAAAATAGACGATTTGCTGCGTGAGTTCCAGTCGAATCGCGTTCATATCGCCATTGTTGTTGATGAATTTGGTGGTACGAGCGGTATTGTCACATTGGAAGATGTATTGGAGGAAATTGTGGGTGAGATTAATGACGAATACGATGAGGATGAACATAATTATGTGCGTATCAACAGCAATACCTTTGTCTTTGAAGGAAAGACGCTGTTGAGTGACTTTTACCGTATTCTCAAGATTGATGATGATTTCTTTGTTGATGTTGAGGGAGATGCAGATACTGTTGCAGGTTTGCTGCTTGAAATCAAAGGAGATTTCCCACAGTTACATGAGCGGATAGACTATCGTCATTTTACCTTTGAGATATTGGAACTTGAAGAGCGCCGTATTTCAAAAGTAAAGGTTGTGGTTCATCAGTCAACACTAGAACCGTCTGTGGACAAGCAATAACGGTAATGCAACAAGGATGGTCACCATCCTATAGATGACCATCCTGCTGCATTATACCATTCCATTTGTTTGATAAGTTCGTTATAGTTTTTCTGTGTGCTGTTGTAACGGTTCAATGGTACGAACATACTCATTCCGCCGAAGTTGTCATCTGTTACGGTGAAGTCATCGAAGTCAACCAATCCGTTGGTATCCCATTTGCTGCTTTTCTTTTTGTAAACAACGGCGGCATCGTAGGTTTGTCTCCATTTCAGGTAAGCTTCGTTGCCCGTGTTTTGGCGCAGGAAATCCATCATGTCGTACATGATGCGCTCTGCCCGGTAAACATAGTTGACGTTGTTGTAATAATACACCAGTCCATCCATATTGAAGGTCTTACCGTTGAGTTCGTTGCTGATGATATCGTGTGTGGCGCTGGCAAGATCTGATAATTTTGCGGTATTTACCGTTGATATGGGAACCCTGTTTCCTGTTCCTCCAGCTTCATTGTAGCGATCGCATATTTGTTGATACATAGTGGCGTCTGTCTTGTTGAACATCGCCGGTATTATGTTGGCATAGGGGGCTCCTGCTCCTGGTATTTCTGCTGGTGATGCGATGATGTAATCTGTAGTGTTACGGAGCTCGTAAGCCACTTCTACGTTCTGGAAAGTACAACAGTCTGCGAAGATGAATTTGAAGGTGTGTGGCAAGGCTGCAAGCGCGTCACGCATTTCTGTTATCTCCATCCATTTCGTTTCTTCTTTGTTGAGGTCTTTACCTGAATCTTGTCCGAAGGCTTTTTTGATACTTGGCGTTGAGGCTTTGGGTGTTGTTGTGTTGTGAAACAGCCATCCGTCTGCATGTCCCCATAGAACGAGGCCATACGAATCGTTGGGGTATTCTTTCATGCACCATCCCAATATTTGTTTCATTTCTTCTGAATCAGAACTGTAGAAATCGTTGTTGAATTGATAAACGGTATCAACAGGTTGTTTGGCGTTGCCGGTCAGTCTGATGATAAAAGGTTTCTCCTGTGGGTTCTGTCTGTCAACAAACACGAGAAGTCTGTCTTTGCTTCCCAGCTTTTTTGCCCCGATGATCATATCGTTGATATTGACTTGTGCGATGGATGAGAGATTATTCTCAGCAGCCATATAAACGATGACCGTTCGTCCCTGTCCATTTGATTCTGATGAGTTATCATGTGAGCATGCTGTGAACGCTAATACAGCAAGAATTGTCGTTAATAGATATTTCATAAGTTTAAATTTGTGCTATTTCGAATGCAAAGATAAGTATATTTGTGAATAAATTAGTAACTTTGCATCTAAAATTTGGAAAGATAATGGGAAAAACGTTTATATCTACACTTATATTCCTTGTTGTCACCACTTTAGACGTCATGGCACAAGACCCTTTTTTGCAATGTGAGGACACCTGTAGTCATATTCATGGAATAGATTTGAGTCATTATCAGGGTAATGTCTTTTGGGAGACTATTGGCGACAATACCAAGATGGCTTATGTCTATCTCAAGGCGACGGAAGGGGGAACCCGTATCGATGAGATGTTTGAGCGCAATATAGAAATGGCCCAGCGTTATGGATTGAAAGTGGGTAGCTATCATTTCTATCGCCCAAAGGTGGAGCAAAAGTTGCAGTTGCAGAATTTCCGTTCTCAATGTCTGCCTGACCAGCAGGATCTTATCCCTATGATTGATGTGGAGACCACAAGTGGGTTGCCGACCGATGAGTTTTGCGACTCTCTGTTCCGGTTTCTCGGCTTGGTGGAAGAAGAATATGGGCAGAAGCCTTTGGTTTATACTTACCGCAACTTCTACAATAAGCATCTTTTAGGAAAACTCGACGGGTATAAACTCATGATAGCCATGTACACCGATGAAGAACCTGTTTTAGCTGACGAGCGAGACATTCATTTATGGCAATATACCGGTAAGGGGCGTATCGTGGGTATTAGCGGTTATGTTGATAAAAGCAGATTTATGGGACATCATAAGTTGCGTGAGATACGCTTTCATCATCGGAAATAGTCTTTTTGTAGAAAAACCAAGTAATAAAGAAATAAGAATCAGATATGCCAATTATCAAATGTCCTGAGTGTGGCCGTCAGGTTAGCAGTTTGGCCGCCACTTGTCCCAGTTGTGGGGTAGCTATTGCTGGTAATATTGTAAAGTGTCCCCATTGTGGAGAAATAGTATTAGCGAATCAGAATGTATGTCCGAACTGTCATACGAATATTGCGCTCAAAAGTCAGCAAGTTCCTATTGCTGCAAAGAATCCTTCGGGCAGTCATCGGGTTGCGGTCGGGCAACCTTCCGTACAATCAACAGTAGGCAAGCAAGGAAATCAGACTGGAGCTCCTGCATCAGATAATGCCGCAGAAGAGCAGCCCAATCATTCTAAATCCTGGAAGTTGTTTTTGGCCTCTTTCCTTATTGCCCTTACAATAATCTTTGTTGGTTGGTATTTTTATAATAAGACGCAACAGGATAACGAGACAGCCGCTTATGAAAATGCCATGGAGAGTAATGAACTTGCTGTGCTTCAGAATTATCTTGATATGTATCCCGAAGCACCACAGGAACGTCGCGACTCCATCATGGCCCACATAGATATTCTGAAACAGATAGACAACGATTGGTATAATGCTCTTGCCAGTCAGTCTGCCTATGCCCTTGAACGATACATTCAAGAACATCCAGAGAGCGTTCATGCAACAGAGGCACGTATTAAGATCGATTCACTTGATTGGGTTTCTGCTGTTACTCAGAATACTTTGGAATCGTATAAGAAATATATTGAAAAGCATGCCGATGGCGAATATATTGATGATGCGAAGACGAATTTTGAAAAATGCTCCAGCATGCAAGTGTCTTCTGCCGACATCGAAATGGTTAGCGGGCTTGTACGAGCCTATTGTGCCAATAGCGCCAACCGCGAACTGCTTGCCTCTCGTGGTGTTGACCTGACGAATGCAGATATTACTTTTGCGGACGACTGGGAAGTGAAAAAGGTAGAAAATGAGACTACGGGCGAAATGGATTATCACGTAAGCGTAACCATGCAGGCTGTGCAACGTGATGCGTCCCATAGTCAGACTTTACGTTTTACAGCCACTATTGCTGCAGGTCGCCTTACAGATGTTCATGTTCAATAAAATTCGTTTAAAAATGGCATCAAAGCGTGCTTATATTCAGGCCAACAAGGATTGGTTGAACAATAAAGCGAAGGAGAAAGATGTTTTGCCTCTATCCAATGGCATATATTATAAAGTTTTGGAAACGGGGAGTTCATCTGGTCTTATGCCTACTGTGAGAAGTATTGTTACGGCCCATTATACAGGACGGACCATAGACAATCGGGTCTTTGACACTAGTCGTGGTGGTGTGCCGTTGGCTTGTCGGCTATGCGATCTTATCCAGGGATGGATTGTTGCTATGCAACAGATGCATGTTGGGGACAAATGGGAAGTGTATATCCCTGCAGAAATGGGATATGGGAAATTTTCCCAACCAGGGATTCCTGCCGGTTCTACTCTGATATTTGAGATAGAACTGTTGGCTTGTGATTGAAAGTTGCTGACGTTGATGGCAGAGAAGTGATTTCAAACTAACAAATGGGCTGATCATGGGCAAACAAGGGCTAAACATGATAAAAGTGAAGGTGAATCATGTCGCGAAAGGAGTGCAAACAGAAAAATAAGATGTACTTTTGTTGGTAATTTTAATAACATACTAATGAAAGAAACAACTCAAAATATTATAAATATACAACACGTCACCAAAAGGTTTGGCGAGAAGGTGGCACTTGCCGACATCAATCTCTACGTCCGTAAAGGTGAGTTTATGACCATTTTGGGACCATCAGGATGTGGTAAAACCACCTTGCTTCGCCTGTTGGCAGGATTCGAAACAGCTACAGAGGGAGTTATCTCTTTTGACGGTACTGACATTACCAACACACCACCTTATAAACGCAATGTCAATACGGTATTTCAGAAATATGCATTATTTCCACATCTTAACGTCTATGATAATATAGCTTTCGGATTGAAGTTGAAAAATACGCCTAAAGCCGAAATCATGCCGAAAATAAAAGCTGCGTTGAAGATGGTAAACATGAGCGATTATGAATATCGTGATGTCAACTCCTTGTCGGGAGGACAGCAACAACGTATTGCTATCGCCAGAGCTATTGTCAACGAACCAGAGGTGCTTCTGTTGGATGAACCGTTGGCGGCTCTTGATCTGAAAATGCGGAAGGATATGCAACTCGAACTGAAAGAGATGCATGAACGGTTAGGGATTACTTTCGTTTACGTTACCCACGACCAAGAAGAAGCCCTTACGCTGAGCGACCGTATCGTGGTGATGAGTGAAGGAGAGGTTCAGCAGATAGGAACTCCTACAGATATTTATAACGAACCGGCCAATGCCTTCGTGGCAGATTTTATAGGAGAGAGTAATATTCTTGACGGAACGATGCGCCATGATTGTCTTGTTACTGTGGCAGAAAAAGACATCGCTTGTGTGGATAAGGGATTCTTGATTGATGAACAAGTGGATGTGGTGATACGACCTGAAGATGTTGAGATGACAACCAATACGGCTGAAGCCCAGTTCGTTGGACAGGTTACCTCGTCCATATTCAAAGGCGTACATTATGAGATGTTGGTGGTAACCGACAACGGATACGAACTGCTGGTTCAGAATTACAAACACTTCGAAGTGGGGCAGACTGTGGGTATGAATATCACTCCAGACAATATTCATATTATGCGGAAGGATTGTACCGCCAATATTTATCGGGCGAAGGTGAATGCTCCGGACGTGGTGGAATTTCTCGGACAGGAATTCCGGTTGTCACTTCCAGAACGGCTGCAGAACGCATACGCAATTGATGTGAAAGTTGCGTTTGATGCCGTTGAATTGTTTGATAACGAGCAAGACGGCACATTTACGGGCGATATTTGTTTTATACTCTATAAAGGAAATCACTACCATCTTACCATAGATACCGATTGGGGCGAAAAACTCTATGTTGACACACAAGACGTGTGGGATTTGGGCGATCATGTTGGCATTACCATACAGAAAGTGGAATGTGGCGAGATGAAGTATGAAGCAGTTCCCTGACAACAATACCAGAAAGACAATGGAGAAAAGAAGGATAAAGCTAATGGTTTCCAGGCAGAGTTGGACGATGCCCTATGCTATTTTTGCAGCCATTTTTGTCGTACTGCCTTTGCTGCTTATTGTAGCCTTTGCTTTTACCGATGAAGAAGGGTGTTTCACACTTTATAATTTTCAGAAGTTCTTGGCCCATCCGGAAGCCATTAATACCTTTGTCTATTCTATCGGAATAGCCTTTGTCAATACGCTGATCTGTATAGCGCTTGGATATCCGGCAGCCTATATTTTGGCGCAGACCAAGATGAAATATTCTTCTACGATAGTGATGCTCTTTATTCTTCCCATGTGGGTGAATGTGCTGGTACGTACGTTGGCAACGGTTGCTTTATTCGACTTTGTTGATATTCCCCTGGGTGAAACAGCATTACTTTTTGGTATGGTATATAATTTCATACCGTTCATGATTTATCCCATTTATAATACGTTGCAAAAGATGGACCGTAGCTATCTTGAGGCTGCGGAAGATTTGGGCGCCTCGCCCTTCCAACGTTTCTACAAAGTGGTTTTGCCACTTTCCATGCCTGGTGTGGCAAGCGGAATACTGATGGTTTTCATGCCAACGATCTCCACCTTTGCCATCTCCGAACTGTTGACCATGAACAATATAAAATTGTTTGGAACAACAATTCAAGAGAATATCAACAACTCTATGTGGAATTATGGTGCCGCGCTTTCGCTTATCATGCTCTTCCTCATAGGAGCATCTACATTTATTGCTGGTGACGATGCCAGCCAGGAAGGAGGCATCAGATGATTAAACGCATACTTTGCCAGGGCTACCTGTGGCTGTTGCTCTTGCTCCTCTATGCCCCAATTATCATCATAGTAGTATTCTCGTTTACCGAGGCTAAGGTTATGGGAAACTGGACGGGATTTTCCACTCAGCTGTACCGGAATCTTTTTTCGGATAATGTACATCACTCCTTAACGGCTGCATTTATTAACACGGTAAGCATCGCACTCATCACCGCAACCGTATCAACAGTTTTCGGTACCATCACAGCCATAGGTATCCATAATCTGCGCAATAGGCGCATTCGGCGAGCTATTTCTTTTGTCAACACCATCCCCATCCTTAATGGTGATGTGATTATTGGTATTTCGCTCTTTTTACTCTTTATTACGTTGGGCATCCCGCAAGGCTATACTACTGTTGTTCTGTCGCATATCACCTTTTGTCTGCCTTATGTCATCCTGTGTGTCTTGCCACGTTTGAAGCAGATGAATCCGAATCTTTATGAGGCAGCACTCGATTTGGGAGCATCGCCCATGCAGGCACTCCGCAAAATCATTATCCCTGAAGTCTTACCAGGAATGGTGTCGGGCTTCATGCTTGCCGTTACGATGAGTATTGATGATTTTGCCGTTACTATCTTTACCATTGGTAATGAAGGTCTTGAAACTCTTTCCACCTATATTTATGCCGATGCAAGAAAAGGAGGCCTGACTCCAGAGTTGCGTCCGCTTAGTACTATTATCTTTGTTGTTGTGCTGCTCATGCTTGTAGCGCTTAATCGAAGAAAAGTGAAGAGTGAATCAAATACCTGAATATAAGAGACTGTACTGTTGACAATGAAGAAAATAAACTCGATAATATGTTCGTTGATGCTCTCGTTGCTGTTGCTGACATCTTGCTATAATAGCGAAAACAGAGAGGAAATACTCAAGGTCTATAATTGGGCAGATTATATCGATGAGAACGTTTTGACTGATTTCCCAAAATGGTATGAAGAGCAAACGGGAAGAAAGGTGCGAATCATCTTTCAGACATTTGATATCAACGAGGTCATGCTTACCAAAATCGAGCGGGGGCATGAAGACTATGATGTGGTGTGCCCGTCAGAATATATTATTGAACGTATGTTGCGCAAGAATCTGCTCTTGCCGATAGATACTTGTTTTGGAAAAACTCCCAATTATATACGGAATATTTCCCCCTATATCATTCGGCAGATTGATGCAACAAGTAATAACGGGCGTGTGGCTCACCATTATGCCGTGCCTTATATGTGGGGAACTTGTGGCATCTTGTATAATAAAGCGTATGTAGATAGAAAAGACGCCCAAACGTGGGGGACGTTGTGGAATAGCAATTATCGCAACCGTTTACTTATGAAAGACTCCTATCGTGATTCCTACGGAACAGCACTCATTTGGGCACATCACAAGGAAATTGCTTCAGGAAAATTGAGCGTAACCCAACTGATGAATGATTATTCTCCAGAAGCCATCAAAACTGTGGAACGGGAATTGAAGGCTATAAAACCTAATATTGAAGGATGGGAGTCTGATTTTGGCAAAGAAACGATGACCAAAGGAAAGTCATGGCTGAATATGACGTGGAGCGGAGATGCTGTCTGGGCTATTGAAGAGGCTGGTAAAATGGGAGTAGCTCTGGGGTACGAAGTTCCTCGCGAAGGAAGTAATGTTTGGTTTGACGGATGGGTAATTCCCAAATATGCACGTAATCCGAAAGCCGCAGCTTATTTTATCAACTACCTATGTCAACCCAAGGTGGCTCTTGCAAATATGGAGACAACGGGGTATGTCAGTAGTGTGGCAACTCCAGAAATTCTGGCGCAAATGAGTGATAGTGTGGAATATCCGGAAACAGTCAATTTAGGTTATTTCTTTGGAAAAGACGCACATAAGGCGCACCTCAATCCTATTATGTATCCAGACAGTCAGGTGGTATCCCGATGCGCTATGATTCATGATGCAGGCGAACATACGGCAGAGGTGCTCGACATGTGGTCAAAAGTAAAAGGAGATAATCTTGGAGGGGGACTTGCGGTATTCCTTCTGACTGCTGTTGCCATACTTACAGTTGTTGTGGTCATACGCAAATATGAACACAACAAGCACCGTAGACTTTCACGCAAACACCGTCGACGTCATGTAATCCGCTTGTAAATGGCATCGTGAACTGCGAATTAGCCAAAAAGAACAGTATTTTGTTCCCAATAATCATTAAAATATTTTGTGTTCTGCTCACTTTTTTATACCTTTGTACATTGAAATTGAAGTGGCGAAATGCGTCAGAGGCCACGAAAACGGCCTTAAACGCGATTTTGCACAAAAATGACGAAAACAAAAACAATTAAATAATGGATCAAACTATCGACAACGACAGAATCCTTAAAATTAACATCGAAGAAGAGATGAAGTCGTCATATATTGACTACTCCATGTCGGTTATTGTAGCACGAGCCCTTCCAGATGTTAGAGACGGATTCAAACCTGTTCATCGCCGTATCCTTTATGGTATGATGAATGTAAACAACGTATCAACTCAACCTTATAAGAAATGTGCACGTATCGTTGGTGAGGTGCTTGGTAAATACCACCCCCACGGAGACTCTTCTATCTATGGCGCACTTGTGCGCATGGCGCAAGATTGGAACCTTCGTTATACGTTGGTTGACGGTCAGGGTAACTTTGGTTCGGTGGATGGAGACTCACCTGCTGCCATGCGTTACACAGAGTGCCGACTTTCGAAAATGGGTGAGCACATCATGGATGACCTTGATAAGGACACCGTAGATATGACCAACAACTTCGACGACTCCCTCCAAGAGCCTACCGTAATGCCTACCAAGATTCCTAATCTGTTGGTTAATGGCGGTAACGGTATTGCCGTGGGTATGGCCACCAATATGCCTACCCATAACCTGAATGAGGTGATTGACGGATGCTGTGCATATATTGATAATCCAGACATTGATGTGGATGGACTTATGGAATACATCCCTGGACCCGATTTCCCAACAGGAGCATACATCTATGGTCTGCAGGGCGTGAAAGATGCATATGCAACTGGTCGCGGACGTATTGTAATGCGTGCAAAGGCTGAAATTGAGACCGGTGAAACCCATGATAAAATTGTGGTAACAGAAATTCCTTATGGTGTCAATAAGGCTGATCTTGTTAAATATATTGCCGACTTGGCCAATGAACACAAGATAGAAGGTGTTGCCAATGTTAACGACGAGTCTGGCCGACAGGGTATGCGTATCGTGGTAGATTGCAAGCGTGACGCTAATGCCAATGTACTGCTCAACAAACTGTTCAAGATGACTGCTCTGCAGAGCAGTTTCTCTGTCAATACCATCGCGCTTGTCAATGGTCGTCCTCGCCTGCTGACACTCAAGGATTGCGTGAAGTACTTCGTAGAACATCGTCACGATGTGACCATACGTCGCACCAAATACGATTTGAAGAAAGCACAGGAGCGCGCACATATTCTTGAAGGATTGATTATTGCTGTCAACAATATCGATGAGGTCATTCATCTGATTCGTCAGAGCAAAACGCCAAGCGATGCGCAACGCGCTTTGGAACAGCGTTTTGAACTTGATGAAATGCAGTCGAAAGCAATCGTTGACATGCGTTTGGCACAACTCACAGGATTGCGCGTGGATCAGCTCCATCAGGAGTATGATGATATTATGAAACTCATTGCCGACTTGGAGGAAATCCTGAACAATCCTGAGCGTTGTAAGGAAGTGATGAAAGAGGAACTCCAGGAAGTGAAGGAAAAATATGGAGACGAGCGTCGTACCGTAATCATTCCATTTGATCATGAGTTTAATGCAGAAGACTTCTATCCAGACGATCCTGTGGTGATTACCATTTCGCACATGGGGTACATCAAGCGCACGAAACTTGACGAATTCCACGAGCAAGGACGTGGTGGAGTGGGAGCCAAGGCTGCCCGACATCGTGACAACGATTTCACAGAGTATATTTATCCTGCCACTATGCACAACACGCTTCTCTTCTTTACTCGTAAGGGACGTTGCTATTGGCAGAAATGCTATGAAGTGCCCGAGGGCGACAAGAACTCGAAGGGACGTGCCATCCAGAACATGCTCAACATCGAGTCTGACGACGCTATTAATGCTGTACTCCGCGTGAAAAACTTCAACGATGAGGAATTCCTCAAAACACACTTTGTGGTGTTTGCTACCAAGAAGGGTATCATCAAGAAGACTTGTCTTGAAGCATATCGCCATCAGCGTGCTATCGGTGTGAAGGCTATCAATATCAACGATGATGATGAAGTGGTTGCAGTACGTCTGACCAATGGTCATAACGAGTTGCTGCTGGCTAACCGAAACGGACGTGCTGTACGTTTCAATGAAGATCAGGTACGCACAATGGGACGTGTCTCTACCGGTGTTATCGGTATGCGACTTGACGAAGGAGATGACGAACTCGTAGGAATGGTATGCGTCAACGATCCACAGACAGAGTCTATCATGGTTGTGTCAGAAAACGGTTATGGAAAACGTTCCGATGTAGAAGACTATAGAAAGACTTCACGTGGAGCTAAGGGTGTGAAGACTCTTGCCGTGACCGAAAAAACTGGTCGCCTTGTAGCCATCAAGGTGGTAACCGACGAGAATGATCTGATGATTATCAATAAAAGCGGTATTCTTATTCGTCTTAAAGTTGCCGATGTACGAATCATGGGACGTGCTACCCAAGGTGTACGTCTTATCAACCTTACCAAGAAAAACGATACAATCGCTTCCGTATGTAAGGTTGATAGCAATGCCGATGAAGATATCGAAACCGAAGAGGTGGATGTGAATGACGATGAGGCATAATAGCTTGAAAAAAGGAAAAAGTATAAAATAACAGTTTAATTAATAATTAAAGCTTATGAAAAAATTATTTGTAATGGCAATGATGTGCATCGCAAGCGGTGCTGCATTTGCTGGGGACAGCCCCGAATTGAAGGCTATCCTGAAGGCTAAGACTTACGATGAGGCTGCAAGTCTTGTCAAAGCTGCTAATCTGCCTAATGCAGAAGAGAAAGCTAAGGCTTACAACAAATTGGTAGATTTGGCCATGTCGAAGGTTACCAAGGAAACTGGTACTATTGCAGAGAACCAGTTGGCAGAGCAGATGAAGACCGGTAAAGTGGAGCAATACGATACACTCGGACTTGCTGATGCTATCTGCAATGCAATCAACGACGCTATCGAGTGTAACAAATACGATCAAGAGCCCAACGCCAAAGGCAAAGTAGCTCCTAAGTTTGCAGAGAAGAATGCTCAGCGTATATGGTCTGTACGTACTCATCTTGTAAATATCGGTCAGGATGTTTCACGTTCAGGAAACGATGCTGCTGTGCTGAAATATTGGGGCGCATTCCTCGATTCATCAGCTGATCCCCTTTTCGCTTCACAGGAACATGAGTCACAGAAGGCTTATTTCGGACAGGTTGCATTCTTCGCCGGTCGCTATGCTGCCCAGGCAAAGGATATGACTCGTGCAAATAAATACCTCGATATGGCTATGGAAGATCCCGAACAGAAGACTGAAGCTCTGAATCTGAAACTGTATCTTGGTCGTAGCGAACTGAAGACCAAGCAGGACTCTCTTCAGTATATTGAAACCTTGAAGGATCTTTATGTGAAGAACCCAGAAAATGCTGTCGTACTTGATGGTCTTTATATCATGTATGGTGAGATGAAAGACAGAAAAGCTCAGGATGCTTTGCTCGACAATCACTTGGCTAAATACCCTAACGATTTCACAGCTCTTGCAGACAAAGGTATGCTTCTCGCTATTGACGACAACGATCCTAAAGCTGGTGCAGAATGGCTGCGTAAGGCAATTGCTGTAAACGACAAAAATGCTGTGGTACAGTACTATCTTGGAACTTGTTTGATTGTTCAAGCTGGAAATACTGAAGATACGAATGCTCGCAAGGCACTCTTCCAGGAGGCTGTAAAGGCACTTGATGCTGCCAAGGAAATTGATCCAGACAAGGCGCAGGTACGTTGGGGCTACAACCGTTACCAGGCATATTACGGCCTTTATGGTGCAGACGATCCCAAAACAAAGGCTGCAGAAGCAGAAGCAAAATAATTAGACAATACTATAGCAGATGAAGAAGCAACGCTTGCTTGCCTTGTTTCTCTTGCTGCTCTCCTTTATACCGTGCCTGCAGGCTCAGAAGAAAGAGCTTGGTCAGGCACGGTCTTATATCAAGAGTGGCAAAGATTATGACAAGGCGGAAAAACTCATGACAGACCTGCTTCAGAAAGACTCTACGTGTCATACGAATGAAAAAGTCTATCTGATGTGGTTTACTTCTGTTTTGAAACAATACGAAGCGGCCAACGAAAAATTGTATCTTAAACAGAAATACGATACAGCGGCCTTCTTCGGATTGACTCACCGTCTATATGCCATTGCTGAGTCGCTCGATTCAATAGATGTGGCAGAACATGGTGGAAAGAAACCGCGATTGAAGTATCGGGAGGGTCATGCGCGTTTGCTCAACCAGCTTCGTCCCAACCTCTATTTCGGCGGAACCTATCATGTAGGTAAGGGTAATTATAAAGAGGCAATACGCTTCTTTGAAACCTATTTGGAAGCCGACAACCAACCACTTTTCCAAGGATATAATTATTCTTCAAAAGATTCCAGAATGCCACAGGCGGCCTATTGGGCTGTCTATTCGGCTTACAAATTGAATGATGCCGACAAGGTGTTGCGCTATGCTCCTATGGCGATGGCTGACACTGCAAAGACCGCCTATACGCTGTTGCATGTGGCTGAGGCTTACGAATGGCAACGGAATGATTCGGCTTATCTCGCAACTCTTGACGAGGGGTTCGTGCGTTTCCCAGAACATCCTTATTTTTTTCCACATTTGGAAGACTATTATACGGGGAATGGTAATTTTGAGATGGCGCTGAAATATGCAGAACGTGCTCTTGAGGTAAATCCACAGAACACTATCTTCCAATTGGCCAAAGCCACGTCTCTGCTTAATCTTGAACGTTATGATGAGAGTGTGCGGATCAGCGAGCGGCTTATTGCCGATTGTGATACGATGCCGGAACCATACTATACGATAGGGTCTGCTTATCTAAATCAGGCTTTGACAATGGAAACGGGAGTGAAGGCACGCGACAACAAAACGAAGATTCGTGAATTTTATATCAAAGCGCGGCCTTATATGGAGGCTTATCGCAAACTTGCACCTAATGAGAAAAAGAAATGGGCTCCTGCACTTTACCGTATTTATCTCAACCTCAATATGGGGAAGCAGTTTGAGGAAATTGACCATTTGATGCATGATTGATAACCAGATCAGATCTTTTAGGTATTAGTAGTTGATCAGAACTTCAAAGATTAATAGTAATCCTTATAGTTTGAAAACATTTATGGAAAGACGAGGCTTGCTAACCATAGCATGCCTCGTCTTTGGTAGGTATACGCGGCATGGGCATTGGCTAATGGGCGAAGTGTAGATTCATGATAATGTATTAGTAGAAACATATAATAGGGTGAAGGGGCTTCGTTGAGAAGTCAATTCTGAAACTGAAATAATAAAAGTGATTTGACGCCTTGTCGATATTTACCTTAGTAGTCTTTTACTTCTCCTATCAAGTTCCCTTTGTTTCTGTATGGTTATGGGACTTAATTGGGACTCACTTGGGATTTTGTTAGGAATTACTGTTTTTGTATGTGAAAGGAATATGTTGTGTGATGATGGACGATAAGGTAATTGTCAAAGAAATATTCGATTAAACTCGTAGCGTCGAGAATAAAAAATTCTCTTACGCATTACAGTATTACAGTATTACAGTTTTTGAAAACGGAATTTTTACCAGTATGAATGCGATTTTGATATCTTTAAGATGGCAAATTTACTATTAACTCATCGTATTTGCTCCTTGAAAACTGTAATACTGTAATAACTGTAAATTTTGAAAATGTAAATAAAATGACTTCTTTTGTGTATTGGAGTAATCCTTTGATGATATAATACGGACTGTAATAGGATAGAAAAACGAGGCATACTTGATTACAGTATGCCTCGTTTTTGAAAGTTATTATTTATTGTTATTTAGTGTGTCGATCCATGAAGATTTGTACGGCAGTATTGCCCATTTGTTTGGCCTTCTGTAGATTGGCCATTCCATCTTTTTTATTATCTGACAGCCATTGTGCTGCGCCAAGGAAATAATAGCCGTCGCTTTCGTCTGGTGCCAATGTGATGAGTTGTTGTGAGGCTTCAATAGCTTCTTTGTACATGGCAACTCTTACCAGAAGTGCTGCTTTTTCTGCTAGGTATAGTGTGGCTTGAGGAGCTAGTTCTACTGCCTTGTCTATGTCGCTGAGAGCTTGTTGGTAAAGGCGTCCTGCCACTTCCGACTGTTCTCTCATATAATAGAATGGTGCGTCGAGTTGGGCAACCATTAGAGTGCCATATTCGTTATAGTCGGCAACAGCCAAACGGTATTTTCCTGCGTCATGTCTGGCTTGTGCGCGTGCTAGAAGAAATGGTGCAGCTTCTTTCAAATACGGTTTGTTGTATAGAGCTACTGCACTATCGAGGAGTGCAAGTTGCTGTACGGTATCTTTCTTCTGAGCTTTGCATAGTGAGGCGGCATAGAAGATGTCTGCACTTCTGAGGTCGCTGTTTGTCAACTTCATATAGAGGTCACCGGCTTCGTCGTATTTCCCTTGTGTATATAGAATTTGAGCTTCCTGTTGCATATAAACGCTTTGTGGTTCTGTCTTGTAGGCTTCGCGTGCTTCTGCAAGTGCCTTGTCGAGAGTCCATGGGGCAAAAGTTTTTTTATCGTTGCTCTGGAGGCAGTATTGTAATACCGTTTGTGCATACTGATAGTGTGCATCAGCTTTGTTGCTTCCCATCTTCACAGCTTGTTGAAGGTATTTGTCGGCCTCTTCATAGCTTTCGTTGCTGATGGCAATTCTTGCTAGATTGACGTAGCCGTCGGCTGATTCAGGAAACTGTTTCACGAAACGTCTGACGTAATCTGTGTATTTTTGCGTCTTGAAAGCGTTGCGTGCAACGAATAGTGTCAGTAGTGCATCGTTGATGTCTGAGGGAATGGCAATATCGATGTTTGTAGCTTGTATTGCAGGATCATTGAAACTTAATCCGTTAAGTTTCAGGTTTGCCGCAAATGGTGCAGAAACAGCATAGGCATCGGCCTGTTTGGTATTTGAAGATGGTTGGATGAGTCCTATGAGTTCTCCTTTATCGTTCATTACTGGTGAACCGTTTTCAATATTAGATGCTGTTGTCTGGATATTGTAGTAACGGTACGAATCCATGAATGTTTCCCCACTTTTAACAGAGGCTTTGATTGTTCCTGGTTTTTTGTTGGCAGAGTAGGGTAGAATCCATACTTCTGATCCGTCTGTGGCTTGAGATTCTGCAATGTTTATGGCGTTGGCTTTTTTGGTCTGTACTCTGAATTTTGCCACATCGTACATTTCGTTTGCACCCATGAGATTCTCAACGGTCCATTCCTTTCCTGTGGCGTCGATAACCACAGCTTTTTGTGCACCTCTGAATGGTGTGTAACTGCTGATTGCCTCTCCATCTTCTGTAATAAACACACCTGTAGTGCTTGCAAGAAGACTACCGTCTGTTGCGAAGGTTTTGAGCGTGAATACACTTTTTGCTGCTTTTGCCGCCCATGATGGCGTTTGTGCATTTGTTGTGGTCAATGCCATGAAGGCAAGGATGAAAGCTATAGTTTTCCTTTTGTATGATATCAGTATTTTCTTCATATTCTTGTTTTTTTATGCTTTGGTTATGAGTGTTTCAACAGTTGTCTTGCATTAGCGATGGCGGCTTCAGAAACGTCGCTACCGCTTAGCATCTGTGCAATTTCATTAACTCTTTCTTCTTCGTTGAGTCGTTGCATTTTGCTGATGGTTCCTTGGGTACTTTCCTGTTTCGATACTTTATAGTGTACAGTTCCGAGTGCTGCAATCTGCGGTAGGTGTGTGATGGATATGACTTGTCGGTCCTTGTCTCCCATTTCCTGCATGATTTCAGCCATGCGTTCTGCAATTTTTCCACTTACTCCAGTATCTATTTCATCGAAGATGATGGTTGGTAGTTTGACAGCTCCGCTAATCATGGCTTTCAGCGAGAGCATGATGCGTGCTATTTCTCCTCCCGATGCTACGTGAGCAATGGGTTGGAGCGGACTTGATGTGTTGGCGCTGAATAGAAAAGCTACTTCATCGTGTCCGTCACGTCTGAGTGTAGTGGTATTGATGCTGATTTTGAATTGGAGTTTTGGCATTCCAAGTGCTGTGAGTCGTTCGTGCATTTGCTTCTCTATAATTGTTGAAGCCTTTTGTCGTTTCTGTGAGAGCTTTGATGCTAGTTTCTCGCAGTTGTCATGAAGTTGCTTGATTTCATTTCTCAACGTGTCGAGTGCTTCGTCTCCGTTCTCCATATCTTGCAGTTGTGCGGCATATTTGTTTCGCAACTCTATGAGTTCTGCTACAGTATCTACATGATGTTTGTTTTGCAACGAGTAGAGTGTATCGAGTCTTTTTTCTATCTGTTCTTGTTCTGCAGGGTCGAATTCCACATTTGACAATTGGTATTCCATGTCCTGTGCCAAGTCTTTGACTTCAATATAACATGCTTGTATGCGTTCTGTCCATGCTGTGGCTTCGGGCAGGATGTTGCAGATGGAGTTGAGTGCGCTTAGAGCTTTTCTCAACTGTGGCTCTGTTCCATATTCTTCTGCGGTTAGACAATTGTTGGCGGTGAAGAGTGATGTCTTGATGTCTTCGCTGTGTGCCATCATATCGCGTTGCTGCTCAAGTTCTTCAAGTTCACCTTCCTGTAGTTGAGCATCTTGCAGTTCGTTATATTGGAATTGTATGAAGTCTTGATTTTGTCTGTTCTGTCTGATTTGTTCTTCCAATTCGTGGAGTTCGTGCTGTTTTTTCTGCAAGCGTTCATATTGGGCAGCATAGTCTCCGAGCAGAGTTTGGTTTTCTGCAAGAATATCTACCACCTCCATTTGGAAGTCCTGTTTTCCGAGCAGCAGATTCTGATGTTGTGAGTGCACATCTACTAATTGTTCTCCGAGTTCTTTGAGTAGCGAGAGTGAAACAGGTGTGTCGTTGATGAATGCTCTGCTTTTTCCGGCAGCAGTCAGTTCCCTTCTGACGATGCAATCTTGAGCATCGTAGTCAATATCATTTCGTTCGAAAAACTCTTTCATCTTGTATTTTTCCAAGTTGAAATGAGCCTCTATGACGCATCTGTCTGTACCTTGCTTGATGGATTTTGTGTCCGCCCTTTGTCCCAAGAGTAATCCTATGGCTCCGAGTATAATGCTTTTTCCCGCGCCAGTTTCTCCTGTGATGACAGAAAAACCTGTTTCGAACTCCATGTCAAGCAGGTCAATGAGTGTAAAGTTTTTGATGTATAATCGTTTAAGCATGATGCATTACATTTTCATTTTTACTCTTTTATTTTCTCCCATGCATTGTTTTGCGAAGCATTGATATCTGTGAGCAGATTGTATATCTCTTCGCGCTCTTTTGCCGTACCTTTTCCTTGGAAGATGTTGGTCAGTTCGTCGCGCTTGTAGTCGGTCCATATTTGTGGCATTCTGCTCATCATTTTGTTTTGGTGTGCTTGTTTGAGGAGTTGTAGTGCGCTGCTGATGGTTTTTCTTGCCCTTTCAGTATTGGTAACCATCTGATCGAGTCCTTTTCGATAGTATTCGTATTGCAGTTGGCGAATGGGGCGCATAGGTTCATCGAGATAGTCGCTAATGATGCTGTATCTGTTTCTGTCGTTGTCGAATGCTTTCCATCCTGCAAATCCCAATGACTGAGCGTTGTTGACCAACAGGTAACATTGTTGCAACACATCTGTTCCCCCCATTGGTGAGAAGGTGTCGAGATCTATTCCTATGATGAGGTAGGCGTAATAGGCCATGAGCGCTGTGAGTTGATGGTCTATTGTTTCGGGGTGAAAATTGAGTTGGTCGTATTCTGCATAATCAAAGTTGAAGTCAGTATCTTGATTGCTGTAGATGGTTGTGGTGTATGTTGATCCATAAACCGGTCTTATTGCCTGTATATTGGCTGTTGCTTCCATCCTTCCTGTGCTTTTGTCGTATTTGCCGACGGTGATGTTAAATACACAGTTGATGCGCTCTTTCTTATCAAACTGGAGGTCAGTCCATTGCCTGTCGTTGACAAATTGCTGGAGTGATTGTTCCAGTTGTTTGAATACACGTTCATCAGTTCCTTGCACCTGCGCATGGTTTATACTGACGCGTGCTTGTAGTTCTTGGGCTTTGATTTCTCCCCAGCAAGCAGCGACAATCAGTATGACCATTATGCGCCAGTGTTTCATATAATCTCCTCCAGTTCGTTGACGATATCGATGGCAACTTCTTGTTTGTTTTTCTTCCCGAACTCCTTTTGTTCCTCTCTTGTGACGATGCAGATTTTGTTCTGGTCAGATTTGAAACAAGTACCTTCATTTCTCAATGAGTTGAGCACGATGAAATCGAGGTTCTTGCGCACGAGCTTATCTTGTGCATGAGCCATTTCGTTGTTTGTCTCAAGTGCAAAGCCCACAAGTCTTTGCCCTTCTTTTTTCATTTTTCCGAGTTGGGCAGCGATATCATGGGTAGGCTTGAGCCTAATGACGAGGTCATCTTTTTCTCGCTTTATTTTCTCTTGGGCCATGTTTTCTGGCTTGAAGTCTGCCACTGCTGCACATAGAATTGCAGCATTTGCCTGTTTAAAATGTTCGACAGTAGCTTCATACATTTCTTCGCAGCTTTCCACGTCAATACGATTGATAGCGGAATGTGGTGTTTCCAGTGAAACTGGGCCGGCAACGAGTGTGACATTCGCTCCTCTTAATGCACATTCTCTAGCGAGTGCAAATCCCATTTTTCCGCTTGAATAGTTGCCGATAAACCTCACGGGGTCTATCTTTTCGAATGTGGGACCTGCGGTGATGAGAATGTTTTTGTTTTGCATGGAGCTCTGTGTGTTAAGTGCGCTGTCGAGGAAATCCACGATGCGTTCAGGCTCTTCCATGCGTCCTTTTCCTTCCAAGCCTGATGCCAAAAATCCGCTTTTGGGTTCGATAATGGTATTGCCGAAGGATTGTAGGCGTTTCATATTGTCCTGTGTGGTAGGATGTTTGTACATGTCGAGATCCATGGCAGGAGCAATAAACACAGGGGCTTTCATTGACAGATAGGTGGTAATGAGCATATTGTCTGCCACTCCATTTGCCATTTTTCCCAGGGTTGAAGCGGTACAGGGAGCTATGAGCATAGCATCAGCCCAGAGTCCGAGTGTAACGTGCGAGTTCCATGTTCCGTCACGTTGCGAGAAGAATTCGCTGATGACTGGTTTTTGAGTGAGTGCCGATAGTGTGATGGGAGTGATAAATTCTTTTCCAGCAGGAGTAATGACCACTTGTACTTCAGCGCCTCTTTTAATCAGTCCTCTTATGATGAGACATGCTTTGTAGGCTGCGATAGATCCTGTGATGCCTAATACTATTTTTTTCCCTTTAAGCATTTATTATCGTGTTAAATTGGAAGCTTCGCGCAATCTGATGCGTGTCAGCACTTGTTTGGTATTGTTGGTGAAGTCTCCTTGCATAATCCAGCTATAGTAGCCCGGATCGATATTGAGTACGGTAGTTACGGGGGTTCCTTTGTATTTACCGAAGTTGAACATTTCTGTCATAATGGGGTTACCGTCTTTATCGAGTATGTTTTTTCCTGCTCGGTCTTTCAGTTCTCCCCAAACAATTCGTCCGGCAAAATCCACGTTGTTGTTCATACGTGAGAATTCTGCGAGAAACTTCATGTCGTTCTGTAGTATGCGCTCTGGCTCTTCTTGTCGCTCTGCGGTGTACATGTCGAGTTCGCCTTGTAACACTCTGTATGTTGCCTCTGTGTCTTCGTCGGCGCGGTGTGCGGTGAAGTCTTCTTCCATTTTTCTTCCGCAATAGAATTTATAGGCTGCAGCCAAGTTTCTACGCTCCATTTTGTGGTAAATGGTTTGTACGTCAATCATGTTTCGTTTTGAAAAGTCGAAGTCGATATTGGCGCGCAGAAATTCTTCTGCAAGAAGAGGTACGTCGAAGTGATTGGAGTTGTAACCAGCGATGTCGCTGTCAGCGAAAATTTTATTGATGGTCTGGGCTATTTCCTTGAAAGTGGGTTGTCCTTGTACATCTTCGTTGCTGATGCCTGTGAGTTGTACGACGACGTCAGGAATGGGTTTCTCTGGGTTGACGAGATAGTTTCCTCTTTCTTCTCGTCCGTCAGGGAATACCTTGATGTAGGATATCTGTATGATTCGGTCTTTGACGATGTCTAATCCTGTTGTTTCAAGATCAAAGATGACAAGTGGTTTCTGTAAGTTGAGTTTCATGATGGTTGTATTTAATAGATATAAAAAAGGCGATTGATAACCGCGCGCTTGCTACTCGTAATTCCGAGCGTGCTATACTATTGCGCTACGATTACCAATCGTCCGTTGTGTCTTATCAGTCGTTGAGGAGCATAGGCATCATCAGCATGAGCACGTCTTGCCCTTCTGGCTGTTCTGATGGAATGACGAGTCCTGCACGGCTTGGGTCAGCCAATTGTATGATAACCTCTTCGCAATCGAAGTTGGTAAGTATTTCGATGAATGCTGATCCTTTGAATCCAATGCTCATGGGCTGTCCGTTGTAGTCGCAAATCATGCGTTCGGTAGCTGTCTTTGAGAAGTCGAAATCTTCTGCGTCGAGCTGTAGGGTGCTTCCTTCTACATGGAATCGGATAAGGTTGCTTGAGTCGTTGGCAAAAGGTTGTACGCGGCGAAGAGCTGCGAGTAGAGCCAGCCTGTCAACGGTTAGCGTGTTGGTGTTGTTCTGTGGAATTACAGAATTGTAGTTTGGATAACGTCCTTCAATCAGTCGGCATGAGAGTCTTCCATCACCGTAGTTGATTTCCGCATTGCGTTCGTTGAATTTGATTTCTACGTCACCTCCATCCTTCTGCAACAGGTTTTTCAGCAGGCCAGCAGGTTTTTTGGGGAGAATAAATGATGCAGGCTGTTCGCTTTGTACGGTGAATACTTTGTTGCGAACGAGTTTGTGACCGTCTGAAGCCACCACAGCGAGATGTTCAGGAGTGAGATCAAAGTATATTCCGTTCATTACCGGTCTGAGTTCGTCTTGAGCTGTTGCGAAGAGAGAACGGTTGATGTTGTCGGCAAGCACGTTGCTTGGCATCACGATGGTGTTTATTCCTTCTGTGATAGGTTGGCTCTGTGGGTATTCGTCTGCATTCTCCACAGGCAGCGAGAAAAGGCCGTTTTGGTAACTGATCTTTGCGATGTTATCCTGAAGGTTGACATCGAATGTGATCGGCTGCTCTGAGAATCCCTTGATGGCTTCGAGCAAGTCATGGTTGTTGATGGCGAAACGACCGTTTGCGTCGCTTTCGGTCAGTTCCATCTGTGTGTTGATGACATTCTCGCTGTCAGAGGCTGTCAGATAGAGCACATTGTCTTGGATGTCGAACAGGAAGTCGGCCAAGATAGGCAGTGAGTTCTTGCTGTTGATGACTTTTGCGAGAGCATTGAGTTTGCTGCTGAGCGCAGTGCTTGATACTGTAAATCTCATGAATATTGTTGTTTATATGTTTTTAGCATTTTTACCGAGTACAAAAATACAAAAATAGTTGTTGACTTGCAAAAATATTTGGAGAAAAGTGTTCTTTTTAGAACTATTTTTCGTAATTTCGCAATCTGAAACATAAATTCAATAAATAAGACTAATATTACATTATGGAATTAACAGGAAAAATCATTGCCGTATTGCCGGCAAACAGTGGCGTGTCTGCACGTACAGGAAACCCTTGGATGTCTCAGGAATATGTCATTGAGGTACCGGGTCAATATCCCAAAAAGTGTGTATTCCGCATTTTCGGTGAGGATCGTATAAAACAGTTCAATATCCAGCAGGGCGAGGATCTTACTGTTAGTTTTGACATTGATGCACACGAGTACAATGGTCGTTGGTTCAATGAAATCCGTGCTTACAATGTGAACCGCGGTGTTGCCGCTGCTCCTGTGGGTGCTCCTATGGCTGGTGCTGCTCCTCAGACTGCTACATCTCCATTCCCTCCTACTCAGGAGCCTGCTGAGGGAAGTAGCGATGATCTGCCTTTCTAATAGTCTGTCGTTCACTCAAACAGATATTCGAGCAATTGACTTTGGGGTCGGTTGCTTTTTTTATATATGAGTTTGAGTTAATAGAGTAGGGCATTATGGGTATGTGGTTTAGAGTTAAGATTTCAGTCTTTCCATTTGTATCCTTCGTGTATGTTATGGGGATTCTTGGAAAGCTATCGGCTCATGGAACTACAGATTCTCTGAATAATAAAATCCAGAAATCATGGGTCTATGGATTTTTTTATTTGAATTCGCAGATTGTGAACTGTTGTCTTCTATGTAATACTAAAAAGACATAGAGGATAGAGAAGAAAACAAAGCAAGTAACTTATGAATAACTTATGAATACAAAGAGAGACTGCAACCTTATCGATTGCAGCCTCTGCTTATATTGTGGAGTGGGAGGGATTATTCACCCTTCTCCATCTGAGCCTTCAGATTGGCCAGAACGTCGAGGTCACCGAGAGTGGTGCTTGCTGCGATGTTCTCAATCTTTGGAGCGTCGTCCTTCTTAGCGGCACGAGCCTTCTTGGCTGCAGCCTTCTTCTCCTCACGCTGAGGATCCTCGAAAGTGCGGCTGTGAGAGAGGATGATGCGCTTAGAGTCCTTGTTGAACTCAATAACTTTGAAGGACAGAACCTCACCCTGAGTAGCCTGTGAGCCATCTTCCTTAACGAGGTGCTTAGGAGTAGCGAAGCCCTCTACGTTCTCGTCGAGCTGGATAAC
Organism: Prevotella sp. P4-119; assembly: GCF_002251345.1. NCBI lineage: Bacteria > Pseudomonadati > Bacteroidota > Bacteroidia > Bacteroidales > Prevotellaceae > Prevotella > Prevotella sp. P4-119. The sequence continues at coordinate 58,358 of NZ_NPJB01000029.1, forward strand.
AGCACCCTTCTCGAGGAGTTCAACGATCTTACCCTCGTGGATAGAACCAACGGTGTATTTCTCCTCGAATACATCCCAAGGATTGTCCTCAAGCTGCTTGTGGCCGAGAGAGAGACGGCGGTTTTCCTTGTCGATGTCGAGAACGACAACGTCAATCTGTGCACCAACCTGTGTGAATTCAGAAGGATGTTTAACCTTTTTAGTCCATGAGAGGTCGCTGATGTGGATCAGGCCGTCAACACCTTCTTCAAGTTCAACAAATACACCGAAGTTGGTGAAGTTGCGAACCTTGGCGCTGTGTTTGCTGCCAACGGGATATTTCACTTCGATAGCCTCCCATGGATCTTCCTTGAGCTGCTTGATACCGAGTGACATCTTGCGCTCGTCGCGGTCGAGAGTGAGGATTACGGCCTCTACCTCGTCGCCAACCTTCAGGAATTCCTGAGCTGAACGCAGGTGTTGGCTCCATGACATCTCTGATACGTGGATCAGACCCTCTACACCAGGCTGGATCTCTACGAATGCACCGTAGTCGGCAATAACGACTACCTTGCCCTTCACGTGATCGCCTACCTTCAGGTTTGCATCGAGAGCGTCCCATGGATGTGGAGTGAGCTGTTTCAGACCGAGAGCAATGCGCTTCTTCTCGTCATCGAAGTCGAGGATAACGACATTGATTTTCTGATCGAGCTCTACTACCTTATGAGGATCGTCTACGCGACCCCAAGAGAGGTCTGTAATGTGGATGAGTCCGTCAACACCGCCGAGGTCAACGAATACACCGTAAGAAGTGATGTTCTTGACAGTACCTTCGAGAATCTGACCCTTTTCGAGCTTGCTGATGATTTCTTTCTTCTGAGCTTCCAGTTCGGCCTCGATGAGAGCCTTGTGTGAAACTACTACGTTGCGGAACTCCTGATTGATCTTGACAACCTTGAATTCCATGGTTTTGCCTACGAACTGGTCGTAGTCGCGTATGGGGTGAACGTCGATCTGGCTACCGGGCAAGAAAGCCTCGATGCCGAATACGTCAACAATCATACCGCCCTTAGTGCGGCACTTGATGTAGCCCTGGATGATTTCCTCGTTCTCGAGGGCTGCGTTAACACGCTCCCAGCTCTTAGAGAGGCGTGCTTTCTTGTGAGAAAGTATGAGCTGACCTTTCTTGTCCTCTGCATTTTCTACGTAAACCTCTACAACGTCACCTACTTTGAGGTCGGGGTTGTAGCGAAATTCTGATGCGGGGATGATACCGTCGCTCTTGTAGCCGATGTTTACGACTACTTCTTTCTTGTCTGCACTGATTACGGTTCCCTCTACTACCTGATGCTCGCTCACTTTGTTGAGAGTCTCATCGTAGGCCTTGTCGAGGTCTTCCTTGCTGACATTGACAGTCGTACCGTTTTCAAACTGGTTCCAGTCGAAATCGGCCAGCGGCTGTACGTTCTTTGTTAATTCTGACATAATTAAAAAAATTGTTTGTTAATTTAATAAAGTTGGACTTTATGTGAACTGTGATTGTAGGCCTATACCCACAAATCGGCTGCAAAATTACAAAAAAAATAGTTTCCTACCAAAGTTTTTTGCCGAAAGTTGTATAATATCCTTCGTTTTCTCGCCGGGATATAATAAAAACGAGCTTTATTCTGCTTATTTGGCTTAACGTAAACCCTGAACTTCGTTCTTCGTTTTTTCTCCATGGCATAACTCGAAGGAGTTCGGTTCTGCTCATTTGGCTTAACGAAAACGGTGATTTTTCTTTGTTTTATATTTATGTTATGAGCCAAGTCAAACTAAGTCTGACTTGGCTCATGTTTTTTGTCACGTATTTACGTGGTTCCTTTGTGAGTCTGCGCGGTTTTTATTGCGGTTTTCTCGTTTTTTTTTTGCTTAGTAGCTTCTGGCGATGATGACGCGTGCTTTTGAAGGCTTACCGCTGACCATATCTATGCCCGGAGTCTGCTCGTAGGCAAAAGGTACGCAGCGAATGGTGGCCTGAGTTTCTTCTTTGATCTTTGCCTCGGTCTCGGCGGTGCCGTCCCAGTGGCAGAGGAAGAAACCTCCGTCTTTCACGCGTTCCTTAAACTCCTCGTAGTTGTCGCATTCATAAACGCGTGAGTCGCGCCATGAGCGTGCTTTCTCGAAGATGTTCTTCTGGATGTCTTCCAACAACTGCTCTACATGCTGAGCGATGCCGTCGATGGAGTGTGTTTCTTTCTCCAAAGTATCGCGGCGCATCACTTCGATGGTGCCGTTCTCTAAGTCGCGAGCACCCATTACGAGGCGTACAGGTACACCTTTAAGTTCGTAGTCGGCAAACTTGAAGCCGGGACGCTTGTTGTCCGAGTCATCATATTTCACGCTGATGCCTTTTGAACGCAGTTCGTCGATGACGGGTTGCAGACGTTCGCTGATGTGTTTCAAATCGTCTCCCTTTGAGATGGGTACGATGACCACCTGGATAGGGGCCAGTTTTGGAGGTAATACCAAACCGTTGTCATCTGAGTGAGTCATGATGAGAGCACCGATGAGTCGGGTAGAAACGCCCCATGAGGTGGCCCAGACATATTCCGGTTTGTTCTCTTTATTAAGATAGGTGACGTCGAAGGCCTTGGCGAAGTTCTGCCCGAGGAAGTGTGAAGTACCGCTTTGCAGTGCCTTTCCGTCTTGCATCATGGCCTCGATGGTATAGGTGTCGAGTGCACCTGCAAAGCGCTCTGTTTCGCTCTTTACACCCTGCAATACGGGTACAGCCATCCATTCTTCTGCAAATTTTGCATAAACAGCCAGCATTTTCTGTGCTTCTTGTTCTGCTTCTTCTTTGGTGGCATGGGCGGTGTGACCTTCTTGCCACAGAAATTCTGAGGTACGGAGGAATGGGCGTGTGCGCATTTCCCATCTCATTACGTTACACCACTGGTTGCACATCAAAGGCAGGTCGCGCCATGAGTGAATCCAGTTTTTGTATGTGTTCCAAATGATGGTTTCTGAGGTAGGACGTACGATGAGTTCTTCCTCCAGTTTTGCAGCTGGATCTACTTCTACGCCACTTTTGTCTTCTTTGGCGCGCAAGCGATAGTGGGTTACCACGGCGCATTCCTTGGCAAAGCCTTCTACGTGTTCGGCTTCGCGGCTAAGGAATGATTTTGGTATCAACAGAGGGAAATAGGCGTTCTGTGCGCCAGTTTCCTTAAACATCTTGTCCAGTTGCTGTTGCATCTTTTCCCAGATAGCATAGCCGTAAGGTTTGATCACCATGCATCCACGCACGGCTGATTGCTCGGCCAGGTCGGCCTTGACCACAAGGTCGTTGTACCACTGGCTGTAGTTGTCTGCTCTTTTTGTCAGCTCTTTAAGTTCTTTTGCCATAAAAATACTTGTAGAAATCTAAAATTTGGTGCAAAGTTACTAAATAATTCATAATTCATAATTCATTAATGATATTTTTTTCTACCTTTGCATCAATTTAATAAGTATTCACGTAACAAAAAACACAAAAGAATGAAAATCAAGGCTATTTCGCTTGCACTCTGCTTTGGCATGCTCTTTACAGGGTGCAATAACATGCAGAAAGGAGCAGGTATTGGCGCTGGAGGTGGTGCTGTGCTTGGAGGTATAATCGGAAAAATTGCAGGAAATACTGCTGTTGGCGCAGCTATCGGAGCCGCAGTAGGTGCAGGAACAGGAGCGATTATCGGCAAACGTATGGATAAGGTGAAGGCTGAGGCTGCCCAGGTAAAAAATGCTCAGGTTGAAACTGTGAAAGATACCAATGGACTCGATGCTGTCAAGGTGTCGTTTGACTCAGCTATTCTTTTTGCCACCAACAAGGCCGAACTCAGTCAGAGTGCCAAAAACTCGCTGGCACAGTTCTCTAAGGTGCTTAATAATAATGCTGACCTCGATATTGCCATCATTGGTCATACCGATAATACGGGTAACGATGGTATTAACCAGCCGTTGTCTGTCAGTCGTGCTCAGAGTGTTAATAGTTATCTCCTTTCTTGTGGTGTAAAATCCGCTCAGATTAAGCGTATTGAAGGCCAGGGTTCTACTAATCCTGTAGCAGATAATAGTACTGCTGAAGGTCGTAAGCTCAATCGTCGAGTAGAGGTATATATGTACGCCAGTCAGAAGACTATTCAGCAGGCACAACAGGCAAACTAAATGGGCAAACTTACAGTATCGCAGACTAAAACTCTTGTTTTGCAGAAGATAAGAAAAGTGTTATTATGGATAGTGGCAACGTTTTTCGTTTCCACTATTCTTTCTGTTGTCGTATTGCGTTGGGTGCCTGTTTGGTTTACTCCGCTCATGTTTATCCGTCTTTTCCAACAGGCAGGACAGGGGCATGAATTGGTGTTGCGCCATCGTTGGGTGCCTCTTGAGGATATTTCCCCTTCACTTCCCAAGGCAGTTATGGCAGGTGAGGATGCTCGTTTTCTTGACCATCATGGTTTTGACTATCGAGCCATAGAGTATGCTGCCATGCGTAATATCAGTCATCCCGAAAAGCGCAAACTTGGTGCCTCTACTATCTCACAACAGACCGCTAAGAATGTTTTTCTTTGGCCTGGCCGTTCGTGGATACGTAAGGGTTTTGAGGTCTATTTTACCGCGCTTATTGAGTTGGTATGGTCTAAAGAGCGCATTATGGAGGTCTATCTAAACTCTATAGAAATGGGTGATGGAATTTATGGTGCGAGTGCTGTGGCAGAGTGGCATTTCCATAAGTCAGCTGCCGATTTGACAAAGTCTGAGTGTGCTCTTATTGCCGGTTCGTTACCCAATCCGCGCAAATACAATTCTGCTGATCCTGGTCCTTATCTACGAAAACGTCAGGGGCGCATTTTGCGTGAAATGAGGTTTGTAAAGACGTTGCCTGAAAAATGATTATTGCTTTGCAATATGATATTCTCCTTGTCGGAAATCGACAGGGAGTTTTTTTGTTTCTCTTATCTGTTTCCTCTCTGTCCCCCATGTCGTCCGTATGTTTATTGGGACTTACGTGGGAGTTGCATCAGACTTACTTGGGAAATGCCACGGACTTATATATATTAAGATGTATGAGGAACGGTGTAATATGAAATCATATTGATATGTAAAGAAAAAGTGACAATATTGATTGTGATGTGCTGCGTTGGCAAACTATTTTCGCATAATGCACTATTGTTTCTTTTCCAATTCCTGCAAACTTTCCATCTTTTTGGACTCAAGGAACTCGTAGATGCCACATAAGTGTTCGCGTACGCGACCATGACCGAATTCATAGACTTTGCTGACAAGGCCATCAAGGAAGTCGCGGTCGTGGCTGACAACGATGAGTGTGCCATCAAAGTCTTGAAGTGCTTGCTTGAGCACATCTTTGGTCTTGAGGTCAAGGTGGTTGGTGGGCTCGTCGAGGATTAGCAGGTTGACGGGTTCCAACAAGAGTTTGAGGATGGCAAGACGTGTGCGTTCTCCACCTGAGAGCACTTTTACTTTCTTGGTAGAATCTTCTCCGCCAAACATAAAGGCGCCGAGGAGGTCTCGTATCTTGTTGCGTATTTCACCTTTAGCCACATCGTCAATAGTCTGGAAAACGGTAAGTTCACCATCGAGTAGCGATGCTTGGTTTTGGGCGAAATAGCCAATCTGTACGTTGTGGCCGAGCTGAAGTTTCCCTTCATTTTTCAGTTGCCCCATGATGCACTTCACCAATGTTGATTTACCCTCTCCGTTTCGCCCCACGAAAGCAATCTTGTCGCCACGTTCCACGGTAAGGTTCACTCCGCTGAAAACCTTTTTGTCGTCGAACGCCATGGCTACATCGCTCATTTGTACAGGGTAGGCGCCGCTTCGAGGACTTGGTGGGAATTTTAGGCGCAGATGGCTGGTGTCTTCTTCATCCACTTCGATGAGTTCCAGTTTTTCAAGCATCTTTACCCGACTCTGCACTTGGAAGGTTTTGGAATAGGTACCTTTGAAACGTTCGATGAAGTCTTTGGTCTCGGCAATCATTTTCTGCTGTTCCTCATATTTCTTCATTTGCTGTTCGCGGCGCTCTTTACGCAGTTCCAGATAGTGGCTGTAAGTAGCTTTGTAGTCATAGATGCGTCCCATGGTCACCTCAATGGTTCGGGTGGTGATGTTGTCCACGAATTTGCGGTCGTGGCTGATGACAATCACCGCTTTAGAACTATTGCAAATAAAGTCCTCAAGCCAGCCGATAGATTCTATGTCGAGGTGGTTGGTAGGCTCGTCAAGGAGAAGAACGTCTGGTGATTTGAGCAACAGTTTTGCCAGTTCGATGCGCATACGCCAGCCTCCGGAGAACTCGCTGGTAGGGCGGTTGAAGTCAGAACGCTCGAATCCAAGACCGAGGAGTGTTTTCTCCACATCCTCTTCAAAGTGGCTCATATCTATGGCGTAGAACTTTTCTGATAGTGTCGAAACCTTCTCGATGAGTTGCATGTATTCGTCACTCTCGTAGTCAGTACGTGTAGTGAGTTCGTTATTGATGCGGTCTATTTCCGCCTGAATCTCATGAAGATGAGCAAATGCCTGGCAGGTTTCGTCAAACACGGTTCGTCCGTCTTCAGTCATCAGATGCTGTGGTAGATAGGCAATGACGCAGTCTTTTGGTGCCGAAACGGTACCTCTTGTTGCTGTGCGTACCCCGGCAATAATTTTGAGCAGAGTACTCTTTCCTGCGCCATTTTTTCCCATCAGGGCAATACGGTCCTTCTCGTTGATTTGGAAGGAGATGTCTTTGAATAGGGTGGTTCCGCCAAATTCGACGGTCAATCCATCAACAGTAATCATATTTCTTTCTTGTGGTTATAGTGAAAAACGCTGCAAAAACAGAATATCGGGTCTGTTTGCGGTCGTGTGCTGATACAGTTTGTTACCAACAAAGTTGCAAAGTTACGAAAAAAAGGTTGTAAACAGAAATCGATGATGTAGAATTAACGCATCCCGAAGGTAAAAGACGACAAAATCCTTATATAAATCTTACGAAAGCTGTATGTCATTAAATGAACAATTCGTTTTTCTTCCTTTCGCAACAAAGCGGGGCAAGAAATGCAGTCAATTGGTTTAGACGCTCGCCAATCCCTCTTGCATGGGCAGGACAAACGGAAACACAACGCATGCAGCCGATACAGTTTCTTATGCAATACTTACGATTCGACGTCTCATAGTTCCGAGTATATGAGTTCACCATTGATACTCTCGGATTTCATGACGAAGATTCTTTCTACCTTTATAGAGACTTCGGGAACCTCTATGTCAGTTATGATTTTTGTGGGATGTTGAACCAAGGAAATATGTGGGGAAAAAGCCAGGGAACTATAAGATATGCCATTTGCAGAGAGACGTTCGCGCAGCTTATTGGCAATAGTTGTGATTGGTTCGCTCTCCTTTATCCCACACCAGATAACCCCGTTTTTTGTAGAAAATGTTCCAAGTTTGCCTAAGGTCATGGTGAAAGGTTCAAACTCCACTTCGTTCACGGCTTTGTGAATTTCAGGCAGTACATCCATGGACTTTGTCTTTTGGCATTTCTCTTTGGCAGAATCAAAGCAAGCTTTATTCTGCTCCTTTGGCTTAACGAAAACGCTTTCACCTATGAATGCAAGCGTCATGTGGAGATTACCATACGAACAATAGTTTCCTGCAACTCCTTTCGCCTTTAATGTCTGTTGTAAGGCGACAAGAGTCTTTTTTAACTCATCGTCGAAACGTATTGCTATGAATATGCGAGCCATGGAGAGTGTTCGGTTTTATTCTTCCTAACTATGTTGGACTTGAATACAAATTGTTATTTGTTGATGTAGTCCAAGATCTGCTCAGCATGGATTTTGGTTTTGATTTCCTTTGGAGTGAAGATTTTCTCGATAACGCCTTCTTCATTTACGAGGTAAGTGGTGCGGAGAATGCCGATGGTCTTTCTGCCACAAGCAACCTTCTCGCCCCAACAACCGAGTTCCTGCAATAAGGTGGTCTCTGTATCGGCAATAAGTGGAAACTGTAACCCTTGGGTATCAGCAAACTTTTTCTGCAAGGCTTGTTTATCTTTGCTCACGCCGATAATCTCGTAACCGGCTGCCGCCAGCTCCGCCTTGTGCGACTGCAAGGAACAGGCTTCGGCGGTACATCCGCTGGTATTGGCTTTGGGGTAACTGTAAAGCACAATTTTGCGGCCACGATAGTCACTTGCCTTAATCTCACGTCCGTCTTGGTCTATACCAAGCACCTCCGGTATTTTGTCTCCGATAGTCATAATGGTATGTTTTTTTAGATTGTTATTTCTTGGCAATGGTAATACAAATGCCATTCGCCTGCAAAGATAAATATATTATTCATAACGACCAATCATATTTATGGATTTTTTTTGATTATTGATAGTTATTATCTATCGTAATATAGATATATAAGTTTGTTTGTCTATAAAAGATTGCCTATCTTTGCAACATCAAATCGAAAACAAATAAAAACAATAACGATATGGAAAAACTTTCAGACATCATCCAAAGTAGTCAGTTGACTCTGGTGGATTTTTACGCAACATGGTGCGGTCCTTGCAGAATGATGCACCCCGTATTGGAACAGCTCAAGAAAGAATTAGGCGACAGCATTCGCATCGTCAAAGTAGATGTGGATAAGAATGAAGCCGTTGCCATGCAGATGCGCATACAGTCGGTTCCTACGCTTATGATCTTCAAAGAAGGAGAGATGAAATGGCGGCAGAGTGGAGCCATGCCATCAAGCGAACTTAAACGAGTGATTGCACAATTTCAATAAAAAATACTATTGACGATGACAGCAAACAAGAAAAAATATATTATAGTAGGAGGAGTGGCAGGAGGCGCGACTGCTGCAGCACGCATCCGACGTATGACGGAAGATGCAGAAATCATCCTTTTCGACAAAGGGGCATACATCTCCTATGCCAACTGTGGACTGCCCTATTATATAGGAGGCGTGATTGATGAGCGCGACCGTTTGTTTGTACAGACTCCCGAAGCGTTCGGCAAACGTTTCAATATCGACGTACGTACGCTGAGCGAGGTAACGGCTATTGATACTGCTGCGAAGCAGGTTACCATACATACAGCGGATGGAAAAGACTATACCGAAACATACGACAAACTATTGCTCTCTCCTGGAGCGTCGCCCGTTGTACCACCTTTGCAAGGTATAGACAGTGAAGGCATCTTCACTTTGAGAAATGTCAACGATACCGACCGTATCAAGGCGTATATGAACAGTCATCAAGTGAAGCGTGCTGTTATTGTAGGAGGTGGATTTATCGGACTGGAGATGGCGGAAAACCTGAACCATGCAGGTGCCCAAGTGGCGGTAGTGGAAATGGCTGATCAGGTGATGTCACCTATTGACTATTCCATGGCGTCGCTGGTACATGATCACTTACAACAACAGAATGTGAAACTATATCTGAAACAGGCCGTTGAAGGATTCTCGCGTGAGGGTGAAGAACTGACGGTACATTTCAAGTCTGGCATTCGCCTCAAGGCTGATATGGTGCTCTTGAGCATCGGCGTGCGTGCAGAAACACGTCTGGCTCAAGCTGCTGGATTGAGGTTGGGTGAAATGCGGGGTATCTGGGTAGATGAATACCTTCAGACTTCTGACGAGAATATCTATGCCGTGGGTGACGCCATAGAGTTTCCACATCCTATTACCGGTAAGCCATGGCTTAACTTCCTTGCAGGACCTGCCAACCGTCAGGCGCGTATTGTTGCAGACAATATGGTTTTGGGTAATAAAGAGAAATATGAAGGGGCTATAGGAACTGCCATCGCCAAAGTATTCGATCTTACCGTCGCATTAACCGGCCTTCCTGCCAAACGACTCAAACAGATGGATATTCCCTATCTCTCTGCCACCATTCATAATGGTGCACATGCCGGTTATTATCCAGGCAGTCTGCAGATGGATATCAAAATTACCTTCTCTCCTGAAAATGGAAAACTCTATGGTGCTCAGATTGTTGGGTATGATGGCGTGGATAAGCGCATCGACGAATATGCAATGGCTATCAAGAATGGGGCGACCGTGAGAGACCTCACCCGCTTAGAGCATGCTTACGCTCCGCCATTCTCGTCGGCAAAAGATCCTGTTGCCATTTCTGGCTATGTAGCTGGTAATATTCTGACCGATAAAATGACGCCGCTCTATTGGCGCGAGTTGAAAGAGGCAGACATCACCAAGGTGACATTAGTTGACGTGCGTACTCCAGACGAGTATGCGCTGGGAACAATCTCCGGAGCCGTCAATATTCCTTTGGACGATATGAGAGAAAGACTCTCTGAAATTCCTAACGACCGACCTGTATGGTTGTTCTGTGGGGTAGGATTACGCGGTTATCTGGCTTCCAATATCCTTAAGGCTAATGGTTATAAGGTTGTTCGCAATCTGATAGGCGGTCTGAAAACCTATAAGGCAGCAACAGCAACAATCGAAACGCCAGATGGCTTTGATGAAACAGACAAGATGAGCTCTGAAATAGCAGAAGGGCAAACAGAGAACTCATCGTGCGCTGCCGGTTCTTCCGTCGTCAAGGTTGACGCGTGCGGTATTCAATGTCCGGGACCCATCATGAAGATGAAGCAGGCGATGGACGGGCTGAATGCCGGTCAACAGTTGGAGGTACGTGCCACGGACGCCGCCTTTCCACGTGATGCCGAGGCATGGTGTCGTACAACAGGCAATAAATTTTTGGGTAAGAGGTCTGAATCCGGTGTCTATATAGCCATAATAGAAAAGACCACTCCCTGTGCAATAGAAGCCAGCAGACCGCATCCCCATGATATGGGCAAGACCTTGATCCTGTTTAGCGATGACTTAGATAAAACGCTCGCCACGTTTGTACTTGCCAATGGCGCAGCAGCTACAGGAAAGAAGGTGAGTATCTTTTTTACCTTTTGGGGACTTAACGCCATCAAAAAAGCCCATAAGCCTCGGGTGAAGAAGGACATCTTCGGACGGATGTTTGGTTGGATGCTGCCTAAAGACTCCTCCAAGTTGGCGCTGTCGAAAATGAACATGATGGGCATAGGTGCCAAGATGATGCGCTATCTGATGGAAAAGAAAGGTGTCGATTCGCTGGAGTCGCTTCGGCAGCAAGCCATCGACAACGGTGTGGAGTTTATTGCCTGTCAGATGTCGATGGACGTCATGGGGGTGAACCGTGAGGAATTGCTCGACAATGTCACCATAGGAGGCGTTGCCAGTTATATGGAACGAGCCGACCAAGCCAATGTAAACCTCTTTATATGACAGAACGATGAACATACAACAGCTTAGATATATCATAGCCGTCAACCGCTTTCGCAATTTTGCGAAGGCGGCTGAGTCGTGTCATGTGTCGCAGCCTACGCTAAGTGCTATGCTTCAGAAACTTGAAGAGGAACTGGATATCCGCATCTTTCAACGTTCCAACAAGTCTGTAGCTCCGACAACTGCCGGTGCAAAGATTATCCAACAGGCAGAAAAAGCACTCATGGAAGTTGAACGCATAGGAGAAATCATCAACGAAGACAAGGGGACGATAGGGGGAAGATTTGCTCTTGCTGTAGGCCCTACCATAGCCCCGTATATCCTGCCCCAATTCATCAAACACTATCGGGAACTGTTTCCCGCTGTAGAATTGTCGATTCAGGAAATGAAGGCGAATTTCATGGTAGAATCGCTTTTACGAGGCGAACTGGATGCCGGTATCGCTATTTCGGACAATGGGTGTGAAGGAATCCTTGAAATACCTCTCTATACCGAGAAATTCATGGTCTATCTTGCCGAAAGTTGCTGGCGGAAACTGCCGGTTTTCAAACCCGAAAATCTGGAACACGAGAACATGTGGATCATGAAGGATGCACAATGTTTGCGTGACAGCGCTTTCTCCTTCTGCAAGGCCCGAAACAAGGGCAATCATATCTATGAAGCAGGCAGCATCACCACGTTGGTACATATCGTGGATGCGAATGGAGGATTCACCATCATTCCAGAGATGCATCTGCCGCTTCTTACCGAGCAGCAGCGTAAGAATGTGCGCCCGATAGAAGGCAACTGTCTCTCCCAACGGCGTGTTTCTTTGTATGTCAAAGAAGACTATATCCGCGAGCAAATGCTCAATACCGTTACAGATGCTCTGATGGAATTCATGCCCAAGGGAATGCTCAGCGAGAGAATAGCGAAGTATGGTATAAGACTGTGATAAAAAAAGTCTGATCTAAAAAAATACTCCAAGAATCCACAGCAGCGATTCTTGGAGTATGACCGTTATGCTGACGATGAAAAAGCATCCTAAACTTCAGGTTTCTTCATCTCGCCCTTTTCATTTACAGCCTCTATGAGTTTCACAGCATCAACATATTGTGCCATGCCCTCAGCCACACGTTTTGCATCGCGCATGGCGAGAACAACAGTTGAAGGGCGGTTTACCACGTCGCCACCGGCAAACACCCCTTTGCGGGTAGTCATGCCATACGGTTTTTCACGAGTCAGGACGTAGCCGCGTTCATCTACGTCGATACCCGTCGTGGTAGATACAATTCTACTTGCAGGGGCAGAGCCAACCGCCATGATGACGAAATCGGCCTTCTCAGTGCGGCGCTCGCCATTGGATTCGATAACCACCTCGTTGAGCGTTCCATTATCATCGTGAATCTCCACGATGCTCGATTGCCAACTGAATTTCACACCTTCTGCCACGGCATCCTCATACTCCGAGCGGAGTGCACTCATCTCGTTGACGGTACGGTGATAAACCACTTCCACGTGGCTCGCTCCTATGCGTACTGCCGTTCTGGCAGCATCCATGGCAGTATTTCCACAACCTATCACAAATACGCGGTTGCCTTCATGCACCACCACTTCCTCTCGGCTAAGGTTGCCCTCGTTGTAGAGGCTGACGCGCCGCAAGAACCATATAGCCTGGCGCACGCCCTTAAGATTGCTGCCTGGGATGTGGAGTTTCTTAGGCACGCCCGTTCCTGTGCCCATGAAAATGGCATCATAGCCCATTTCAAAGAGTTTCTCGATGGTCAGATCACCCTTGCCTACGGTGGTGTTGCAATGGAACACCACCCCCAGCTCTTCTATCTTCTTAATCTCACGGCGTACGATTTCCTTGGGCAGGCGATATTCAGGAATGCCAAACATCAGTACCCCTCCCGGTTCTGGTTCCATCTCAAAAATTTCAACATTGAAGCCCTGTCGGGCCATGTCGCCGGCAATGGTCAGTCCGGCAGGGCCAGAACCGATAACGGCTATCTTACCTCTCGTCTTTGGCAATAGGTTCTCGCGGATAAGACTCATATTGCCGTCGAAGTCGGCAATAAACCTCTCCAGTTTGCCCACGCGAATGCCTTCGCCCCTCTTGTTGAGCACACAGTGTCCTTCACATTGCTTTTCGTGAGGACAAACCCGACCGCAAACGGAAGGCAGATTACTCTTGTTGTTGATGATGTTCATGGCATTGCCGAGGTTACCCATCGACAACTCGTGAATCCAGTCAGGAATATCATGACTTATAGGACATCCTTTCTTGCATTGAGGCACTTTGCAATGCAGGCAGCGTTTAGCCTCGTTGATAGCCTCAAGCATGGTGTAGCCCTCGTTAACTTCTTGAAATGATTTGTTTTCTGTTTCCATATTTTCGTTTGTTTCTTCTGTCGCAACAGAGAACTGTGCAAACTTTCTGCAAAGATAATGTATTTTTTTCAAGTTCTACACAGTCACGTGCTTTTTTAGCCTTCTATGGCCAGTTTTTCTGAGCGCTAAGCCTGAATCTCGGTAAATCTTGGGAAGGTGCGTCCGTCACGCGTACAGAAGGAATGTCGTACGAAAGGGCTGCCTTCAAACTGGCTTGGCTGGTAGAAATGGCATATGAAAGAAATATAAGTGGTACGGCTCTAAAGGATTGCAGCGACAATCCTGACTGTTACCACAGGCTGAACCCTCACCGCGCCCACCTCCTTACGGTTTAATATGGCGCTTTTGTTGCAAATTACCATGATTGCGGCATGGTGACCCAAAAATGGTATGGACAGCATGCGCACCGTGCATCACGGGGTATCAAACGTCAGGCGTCTGTGCTCCATCTCCAACAACATGCGCTTTGCTTCCAGGCCTCCTGCAAATCCTGTCAGGCTGTGGTTGCTGCCTATGACGCGATGGCAGGGGATGAGGATGCTGATGCCGTTTGCCCCAATAGCCCCTGCCACGGCTCTGACGGCTTGGGGACGCCCGACGGTTTGCGCAATATCCTTGTAACTCCTTGTTTCTCCGTAGGGGATGCGGAGTAATGCGCTCCATACGCGATGTTGAAAGTCTGTGCCTATGGGACGCAACGGGATGTCGAAGGTCTGGCGACGGCCTGCAAAATATTCATCGAGTTGCTTTTTGGTCTCTTCCAAGACCGAGGTGGCTTCTGTCTTGAAAGAGGCACCCATGCTCTCTGTTAGCCGATGCAGGTTGCGCTCGGCACAAGGATTCGCGTTCCAGTCGCAAAGGCACAGTTCGCCTGCCATGGATGCCAAGACGAGTTTACCGCATGGCGAGTTGTAATATTGGATGCTGATCAGTGGCATGTATTCCCGTTATTTTATTCAAGTTTCGCAACTGATGGAATTGATTGAAGTTAAAGAACGTTTATATACTCTTTGCTATCCCATCACAACATCAAGCACCATCATCAGTACGAAACCGATGGCGAAGCCAATGGTGCTGCGGTTGCTGTGTTCGCCGTGGGACGCCTCTGGAATCAGTTCTTCCACTACCACATAGACCATGGCTCCTGCTGCAAAAGCAAGCATATAGGGTAGGGCAGGCATGATGAGTGAGGCAAGCAACAGAACGGCAACGGCTCCAACCGGCTCGACCACTCCACTAAGCGAACCTAACATAAACGACTTCCATCGGCTGTTGCCTGCCGCTCGCATAGGCATAGAGATGATGGCGCCTTCAGGGATGTTTTGAATGGCAATACCTATTGCCATGGAAACAGCGCCAGCTAAGGAAATATGGGCGGAACTGTTTTCTGCACCTGCAAACACCACACCCACAGCCATTCCTTCAGGCAGGTTATGGATGGTTACGGCAAGGGCAAGCATGATTGTCTTTGACAAGTGTGACTTGATACCCTCAGGCTTGTCGGTACCGAGGTGTTGGTGTGGCGTCAGTTCGTCGATAAGTAGCAAGAAACCGATACCCATTAGAAATCCCACAGCAGCAGGCACTACCGACCATTTGCCACAGCCTGCCTCCATATCCATAGCTGGGATGAGCAAAGACCATACGGAAGCAGCTACCATTACGCCAGAGGCAAAGCCCAACAGCGACTTTTGCAGTCGTTCAGACATTTCGTCTTTCATAAAGAATACGAATGCCGAACCGACCATTGTTCCTAATAGCGGAATCATCAGTCCTATGATTATTGTTATTGTCATTTCTGTCATCATCTTCGTTTGTTTTTATTTCCGATCGTGTCGGGATGTGTTCGGGATGTGTTCGGGATTTTCCTTTCGTCATTTTGACATCAAAAGTTTGAATTCACTTGGCAGCATTTCAATAAGTGGGGAAAATAACCACTTTCTCATGTCATGACTTGCTTGATCAGACTGTTTCTGTTGCAGCAGAATGGCGCCTATAGTTCGATGACCTGCGAAGAGCGAGGTTGTATTTCTACAGTTTTGTTGCCAAGACCATTCAGATTGAGTTTGAGCACACGAGGTAATGCATTCACCACCTTGAGCCATGTCTTGCCCGTCTTTGAATCCTTCACCACGCTTGTACCGACGTAGCGTTTCAAGGCTGCTGGCAGATCCAGTTCCGAAGCGATATACGTATCGCCGGCATGCTGTCCGAACATCTTCTGAATCTTGTAACTCTCGGTAAGGCGGATGTTCTCGCTATTGTCGAAGTAGATCATATCAGGATTCCAGTTGTGATAACCGTCTTTGCAGAGTAGGGGAGCATAGGATGTCATTTCAACCACATCGCCATTACGCTCTATGTTGCAGAGATGAATTCCTTCTGCAAGGGCACGGTCGAGCTCGTTATTTCCGTTGGCAGCATATTCACCCAGGTAAACCTTCGGCGCCTTGCGGTCGTAGTTGTCGTAATAGTCTTGATGATTGATAAACCATCCCGGTTGTTCGTAGTAGTGTTCATCCACGGCATCAATCCATTGCCTGTGCTCCTTGGCAATTTTCCATCCCTCTATATAATCCGAAGATGGATAGTGGAACGGGCCTACGGTTCCTATTACTTCTATCTCTGGATGTTTCTCCTTCAAGGCTTTGCAAATCATCAGATAGCGCTGTTCGAAATCGGTAGAAATCAGATCTTCGTTGCCAATTCCCACCATCTTCAGGTTGAAAGGAGCCGGATGGCCTGCCTCTGCCCGCATCTTCGCCCATTCTGACGTGGCAGGGTCGCCATTTGCCCATTCCACCAAGTCGAGCACATCTTGGACATACTGAGGCATGTCGGCCATAGGGATGCCTCCTTGCTGACCGCAGATGCCCTTGGCATTAGGTTGTGAATTTTGGCAAGGCACTCCGGCTGCCAACACCGGCAGAGGCTCTGCACCCATGTCTTCGCACCATTGGAAATACTCAAAGAATCCCAGTTTGCGGGTCTGGTGGTAGTTCCAAATGTTGAATGCCGGCTTGCGGTCCTTCTGCGGTCCCACGCTTTCTTTCCAATGGTAGATGTTCTCCAGTCCTTGACCATGCAGCATGCAACCACCGGGGAATCTGACGAAGCGAGGGTGCAAATCGGCAATCACCTCGGCCAAATCCTTACGCAGGCCATGTCCCTTGTAAGTGTCGCGAGGCATGAGACTCAGCATATCCACTGCCATTCTTTCTTTGCCTTTAGGGATGACAGCGAAACGGATGGCTTTGCCCGGTTCGTCCTTATATTTATCGGAAACCACCAGTTGGCTCTTGTATTCATTCCATTGGTCACCTTGTATCTTCACTTTGGTCTTGGCCACGATGTTATTCTCTGCATCCACCAAGGCTATGGTGAGTTGCTTCTTCTTCCCGTCCATACAACGGGCAAACAAACTCACATCATAGGTGGCATGCTTGATGTGGATGCCCTCCCAACCGATATTATAAATAGGATTATCTGTCAGAATAGCATAATGAGGATTGTTCTTGCTGACTCCATTTTCTACTGAAATGGCAGATACGGTCTCCAGTCCCTGCCATGCTGTAGTTGCCTTCCATCCTTTTCTCTCGCCATGATACTCAAAGTCGCCGTTCTGCAACAACTCGGCACAAAGACCACCATCGGCAGCACGGCTGATATCCTCAAAGAAGATGCCGATGAGTTTGTCTGAGATGCGATGCGACTTGTGGGTTTGGATTTGCAGTTGGGCTGTAATCTCATTACCGGCTGCCAACTTCACATGCTTTTCCTTCAGGTAGGCCTGAAGTTCTGCCTCGGTGTGCGGCAATGGTCTGCCATTCTCCTTGTTGTCGTCAGCAAGTGCCTTATGCCATGCCCGAATATAATCGAGATGGATGGCGGGGATGTTGAAGGCGTTGCCTTCCAACACCTTGCCATTGATGGTAACTGTGTCGCGTTGCCATAGTATATTGTCGGCAACGGCTTCTATGGAATCCTCTAAAAAGGTGCGGAAATCCTTGTCTGCATGTACATATCGCTTGCCCTCGGCTGTCTGTAGATAGATGTTGAAAGAATCATCGTCCATCTGATAGGCAACCACATCCTTGATACCCTTCTCTTTCACGATGGGGTAGTCCTGAGGACGCCATGTTACCAGATCTTCAGAATAAGCCACGGCAAACTGAGGCGAACTGTTGTTTACGCTCCATAGCGCACGCCATGTACCATCGTTTGCTTTTGTCACAAACGGGCGATACATCTTCTTCTCGCTACCCCATGGACCGAAATCGCTGGTGCACAGCTGCCCGACGTCTATCCACCGGTCATCATCGGTGAGATAAGCCAGGTGTAAGCCTTGATTTGCTGCAGGAGAATAAACAAAGATTTGGCAAATAGAATCCTGATTCACGATTTTATACGCAGGTTCATCCTGATCCATGGGGGATCCGCTCATATCCATTGCGGTCAGCAAGGCTATCCAGGAGAGTAGGTGCTTAGGTTTCATCATATCTTGGGTCTGTTGTCTATTAAGTATATCAAGTTCGTTTGCATGTTCCGTCAGACCGAAACTTGTTTTCTGCTTTGCAAAGATAAGTAATTATTATGAATTGTGCAACATCAAAGCATAAGAAATACGGGAATGATATCCTACGGTCGTTCGGGAAGTTAAGAGACAATAGCCTTTTGCCGTAAGACGTAGGACATTTGTCCCTTAACTTCTCTCTAACTTCTCTCTAACTTCTCTCTAACTTCTCTCTAACTTCCCTAACTTCCCCACATGCGAAAAATGTGTTTTATTGCTATCCAATAATAATTCCTTTAAAAATATAGGATTTCTCAATATTTTTTTGTAATATTGCAACTCCAAACAACTTAAAAACAATGACTACGAAACGAATCTTTATTACAATGGCAGCTTTCATCGTATGTATGAAACTGCTGGCACAGTCTCCAGTAGGTTTTTATCCTAAGGAGAATGCTCACAACATCAACATCGACACACATCTCATTATTGAGTTTGACCAACCGGTAAAGGCGGGCACAAAGGGGATTGTCACGGTGTTTGACAAAACCACTAACAAGGTGGTCGATAAAATCGACATGTCCCTTCCGGCAGGGCCAACAGAAGGACAGCCTGTTAATCCTCATGCAACATATACTCCTGTACCTTATATTTATAAGTCGGAGCATATTACCAATCGTAACACACGTCCGGGCACTCCATCGGGTGCTGCCAAAGAAGATAAGCGCAAGTATCAGAAGACGATTATCGGAGGATTCTCTGATGCCTTCCACTTCTATCCTGTTATCTGTCATGGTAATAAGGCTACTGTTTATCTACACAACAATATGTTGGATTACGGACATGAGTATGAAATTAAGATAGGCAAGGAAGTCATCGAGGGATGGAATGGCAAGAAATCATGGAAGTTTACTACCAAGGCAAAGGCTCCTTCAACAGATAAATCTCAAGTGGTGGTGGCTGCTGATGGAAGCGGAGATTTCTCCACTCTGCAGGGTGCCATGGATTGGATGCCAGACTCGTTGCCCTCGGAAGCGAGTAGGAAAACTGTTTTTGTGAAGAATGGCGACTATGAAGAACTGGTGTATTTCCGTAATAAGCGGTTTGTGACCATTCAAGGTGAATCTATGGATGGGGTTGTGGTGCATTATCCCAATAACGAGGTTTTCAATCCTCATCCTGTTGACATCAAGACCAACGAGGTGAAGGGAACATTCCCCTCACGTCGTGCTGCGGTAGCTGCTGACAATTGCGCTGATATGATTTTCAAGAACATCACCTTCAAGACCGATTGTAAGGGACAGGCTGAGGGGTTCCTGCTCAATGGTGAGAGAAACTTTTCTGAGAACGTACATATTATTGGCGACGGAGATGCTCTTCAAGCGAACGGATCGGCCTACTGGCTCAACTGCATCATAGATGGAGGAGGAGATACGGTCTTAGGCAGAGGTCCGTCATACTTCAATCATTGTACCATTTCCACTCATGGCCCCTTCATGTGGATAAGAAATACGGCCGAAAACCATGGTAACATCTTCAACGACTGTACCTTTAAGGGATTGGGTGAGAATGCTGTGATTGCTCGTCTGCCAGCCAATCACGGAAAGTCATATCCCCATTCTGAATGTGTGTTGCTCAACTGCACGTTGGACGGTGTGCCTGCCATAGGCTTTGAACCTGTGGCTGAACCTACGGTCACCCTGTTGGAATTCAACAGCCATGACAAGGAAGGTAAGGCTATAGATGTCAGCCGGAGACACCAGTATGTTCGCCAGCTTGATGCCATCAAGGATGCTGAGCTGATAGGAAAATACGCTGATGCAAGGTGGGTGCTGAACTGGTAGGCTAAAAAAAGAGAATACCTATTACAACTTTCTCAAGCTGATTTTTGTTCACTTGCGAAAGTTATTCCAGAAACTTTTTGTAAATTTGCGCCAAATAACAAGTGATTATGAGTCCAGTATTCCGACGCGAAAGCGAATATAAGTTCAAGGAATATCCCAATATATGGGAATATATAAAGCGACAGAACAATTCTATTCACATGTCAGAGTTCAAGCCTAATGAGGCTGCCGAGGAGCAGGCCAATATCCTCATACAGGGAACTCTGAAAAAGTATCATCGCCATTAAGTAGGAACACAATGAAAAAACTAAGCAAAGAGTTTTGGAGAGGCTTATGGGTAACCGTCCTTGTTATGGGCTGCCTATTTGGTTGCACAGCCTACTATGCCCTGCAAGAGCGAAAACAAAAAGAAGAATTTCGCCGTTGGGATAATAAGCGCCGAGAGGCAGTCCAGCGGGGGCTTGACTCTATTAGGCTACATAATGACAGCATAAGAAAATCTGTCAGCACCAAAAAGGGAAAAGGAGGAATTATCATTGGAACAGATGACGATGACCGAGACCCTTACGACGATCCTGATTTCGATGACCTGATACCAGGCGAGGAATACGACGAGGAATTTGTTGACCGTTCGCAGGGCGACCCGGAATTATACAATTAACATGCCTGGCTCTAAGTATTTCACTTCTTTATCATAAGAAGAATCTTGGTTTAATATTGTTCGTTCCGAGACAAATGTCCTATTCCGAGAGCAAACTGCCCAAGCTCAGACATACTGTCAATTTCTATGAAGTTAGAACGAACAGAAGAATGTAACCAAGAATGGCACGGAGAAATCTACACAGAAGCCATGGAAGATGGACACGATGATGAAACTCTCACCCGAATAACGGGTAATGATGGGGAGGGTAGTGTCCATCGTGGTGGCACCACCTACGCTGATAGGTGCCAATCTTCCAAAATACTTCGCCAACAGTGGGGCACACAACAGGGTGAGAATCTCTCTGCCGATGTTGGCAAGCAAAGCGATGGTACCAAGTTCTGCACCACGGTATTGGGTGATGAAGATGCTCGACAGAGAGTAGTAGCCGAATCCAGAACCTATCGCCAGACAGTCGGTAAGTTGACGATGCCCCAATAGGACAGATACTGCAGCGCATCCTGCCAACGTGCCCAGAATGGTCATGATGGGAAGCATCATCAAACGAGGATTGACCTCTTTGAAACTCTTCAGTACAGAAGTGTCGCAACCGATGCTGATGCCTACGCAGAACATCAGGCAGCAAAGAGCATAATAGCTGACGTCGCTATTTACAAAGCTGTCGGGAATCACGTCACACAATCCCACGATGATGCCGAGGACAAAGAAGCCTACGATAATCAGACTGCCTTTCATGCCTTGCCTCCTTCCTGTTCAACCGATGTCTTGCCTTTCTGTTTGGCTGTTACATATCTCCATAATGCCCAAGCAAAGATTGCACTGCCGATACTGCCGCCCAGCGTTAATACGATGGCTTCGAGACCCAGCGTCTGGAGACCATTGACGATACTTGGATTCGATCCTACCTCGATGCCGAGGAGGAATAGGAGTACCCAAATAAGTGCCGTGATGATACGGCCGATAAAACTCATTTTCTGGTTGCGGAGCAGGTAACCCGTACCTATTCCGCATAGCATAATCATTACAATCTTGAGCATTGTTTTCTCGTTTTACTTATCCGTTTCCTGTTTGGAACGCATTTCCCCAACTTTCGTTGTTATGCTTTTCAAAAACTGTTATACTGTTATATTGTCACGCTTTGGATTGATGACAACGCTATTCGTAGTCTAACGCTTACTGCCTAAAATCCTGCTTCTGACACATTTCACCGCTGGCTTGTAGAAAGTCATGTCCATGCTCTCTATGGTGCGCATAAACTCTCCCATCAGTTCTGGATAGAACTTACACATCCGATAGGCAATCTTCATGCAGAGAGATTGAATACTGGGAAACTCATCAGGATTGACCATGCGTGGAACAACCCTTTATCGCATTTTAACTGGTAAGGTATATCCTGATCAACATGAGAATATGTAATATAAGCAATCTTGTTTGTTATATAGTGTATATATCCTATTGTCCACATAATTAGTCCTTGTTTTAGTTCCTATTCAAATATCAAAACTTTCCAGTACCCTCCCTTATTTGGACCTATGCGTTTTATGATGCCTTTCTGCTGGAGTAATTTTAAGTTGTATTTTACACCATCTTCTGATAAAGAATCTAAGTGAGATGATATTTCTTTACGTCCCGCATATGGACATTTAAGCAGGAAATCGATAATTTCTTTTTGTACGGGCGTTATATCCAGAGGTAGTTTCTGGGTAGTTTCTGGGTAGTTTCTGGGTGGTTTCTGGGTAGTTTTACTATCTTTCTGGTCGCTTTCTGGTCGCTTCTGGTCGGATATAGTGTTTTCTTGCCCCTCCTCCAGCACATTTGCCCACACCGTGGCTTTCATGATAAAGGCGACCAGATTATATTGAGGTTCCTTCGTACCGATGGCGGAAAGTTCACGGCACATACGGTCAACACCCTCGCCGAACTCCTTTACATAATCGTAGGCTTTCAAGTACTCTGCAATCTTGGGATTGCGGGAGAAGTGAGTGTGGCGGATATTGTCGGCGCGGACGATTCCAGGCAATTTGCCTGGTGTCTCGAACACCAGGCGGTTGTCAAACATCTTTATCTGTATCTCTGTGCCCTTGATACTGTAATCGCGGTGGCAAACCGAATTCACCGTCATCTCTTGTATCACGAACTTGGGATATTCCCTGTCGGTCTTGAAGAGTCCGTCCTCGCCCAGATAGGAATGTTCCTTTACTTGGGTTTCGAGGTAGTCGATGGTCTTCTGTATTTGGTCGAGGATGCGCCCCTCAAAGGTAACATCCTTGATGACGTTCATCTCCCTGCCGACTTTCTCCTCCGTACCGTAGTACTTGATGAAACGTACGCGGGCACGAGGGAAGAAGTTTTGAGGATGCTTGCCGAAGAGCAAGATGCAGGCAGTGCTGACTTGTGGAACATCGCCCTTGTAAGTCAGGAATCCTTTGTTCTCTTGTAGGTATTCCATCGGAGATTTGCCATAACCAATGCGCTTCATGTATGCTTTTACTGCATCCATGTCGATGTCTTCAATTGTGGCATCGTAGGCAGGGGTGTCCTCATAATAGCGTTCACCCTTATCATACATCAGTTGCAGACGTTCCTCAAAGGGTAGCTTGCGCGACTTGTCGCCCACTCGCCAAAAAGCCTCATCAGCTTGGTTGGCATGGAGGCGAGGACTGGCAGGGACATGGATTATCAGTATATGGTTGTCATTGCCCTCGCTGTCTTGGCAAGGTATGAATTCTGTCGTGACAGAGATGGTGGGCACACAGAAATCAAACGGTGTGCTCAGTATCTCGTTCAAATGAGCCTTGTCTTGGTCAACACCCTCGATGCGACGAGTCTTGTCGGATATACCTACGGCAATCATACCGCCATCGGCATTTGCCATCGCGACAATAGTATTGGCGAGAGCCTTCGGTTCGATGTGAATGCTCTTGCAGTCGAAAGTCTGCCCTTCGGGCATCTGACGTATCTCTTCTATGGTATATCTCATATTCTGTTCATTTCACTTTTGTATGGCAAATCAACTCGTGTATATCCACCTTGAGAACCTCGGCTATCTGTGCCAATGTCTTCAAGTCTGGTTGTGCATGGTTGTTGCACCACTTCGACACTGTGGCAGGGTCTTTATGCAATGTCTTAGCTAACCATTTACTCATAATACCTCTTTCTGCCAATACTGTCTTGATACGATTCAAATCTGCCATACTTCAATTATTTGTTGTGTCTGTCGCAAAGTTACTGCTTTTATCCGAGAATAATGAATAAATCCACATAAATCTGTCTAAAAGAGTGTTGTTCTCCCAAATACAAAGCATTTGACTTTATACCTCTTTATATACAGACAATAAGGTTAAGTTATCTGTATATAAGAGAATGGGTATAGTTTCAACTGCATCCCATTCTATTTTCTCTTTTGACAGCGTCCACTTATTTCTCGTCTATTCCTTCATTATGTCATCCAAACCTCACATTTGTTCGTAAAAGCAAGTTAAAATCGTTAAACCTTCACTTTCCTTAAACCTTCAAATAAAACCCAATCCACTTTTCTACCGTATTAGCCATAAATAATTGGTAATCTGTTACTTCCAAATACTATAAATGGAACGCATTTCCCCAACTTTCGTTGTTATGCTTTTCAAAAACTGTTATACTGTTATATTGTCACGCTTTGGATTGATGACAGCGCTATTCG
This sequence comes from Prevotella sp. P4-119, assembly GCF_002251345.1. NCBI lineage: Bacteria > Pseudomonadati > Bacteroidota > Bacteroidia > Bacteroidales > Prevotellaceae > Prevotella > Prevotella sp. P4-119. Next base: position 82,714 of record NZ_NPJB01000029.1, read on the forward strand.
TAGTCTAACGCTTACTGCCTAAAAGCCTGCTTCTGACACATTTCACCGCTGGCTTGTAGAAAGTCATGTCCATGCTCTCTATGGTGCGCATAAACTCTCCCATCAGTTCTGGATAGAACTTACACATCCGATAGGCAATCTTCATGCAGAGAGATTGGATACTGGGAAACTCATCAGGATTGACCATGTGGGCTAAGCAGAAGTCAAGGAAGTCGGTGCGAAGATCATCCTCTTTCAGCTTCAAGCGCTCAATATGATGGAGCGACAGGCGACGAACAGAAGCGTTGTCGGTCTGCATTGCTAAATCTATGAGCGGGTGGAGTAGTGGTTGCAGCTGTGTGTGCTCCGCTTTGCTGGCCTTGGTCACTCCCCAAAGTGCATTGCGAGCCACTTGATAGTCTTCGTGATTCATATAGGTGCGACAAAAGCCTATGAGGTCTCCCGATTGTTTCACCTCATTATAAATGGCCAATGCCTCTCCTTCACTATACGCACCCTTTAGTCGTTCTTCCGTTATCATGGTGTCACGTTTTTTAGAATATGTGTTATTGTTCAAATAGATCATGGCAAAGTTACGAAAATATCTCGATAATTCGTGGAAAGAATCACGATTTTAACAGATTTACGTGGCAATAAAAAATCCGTGCCCCCTGACGTTTGCTTTCAAAAACTGTAATACTGTAACTGTAACGCAAAATTGATTTATGGAAACTGTTATCTGTTATTTGTTATTTGTAACACAAAAAATTCGTTTTCGGAAACTGTCAACTGTCAAACTGTAACGCTTGCGATTGACATTGGCGTTGTCCAAGAAACAGGAACAGTCCTCGCGAAACCTATTTTTCCTTTCCAAAAACTGTAATACTGTAAGCTGTAAGAATTGTAAGTCATGATGTCAATGACCTGTCACTGTGACACCTTAGATATGATTTAGTAGATGGATAGTGGCTGAAAAAGTACTGAAACAAAAGCCCCCACCTTAGAAAGTTCTAGGGTGGGGCTCGTTTTTCATTTCCAATTTAATTTACCAAACATTTACATTGTTATCTATATTGACTTGTGGTGAGTTGTTTTCTACTTTTTGACAATCCTGTCTATATTTGAAGGTTGAAGTATTGCCCCTTAGATCCGTTACTACAATAGGTATGTAGTTTTCACCATATTCCATTCCAGAAAGAGAGCATCTGAAAGAATAAGGGCTTTTCTCTCCTTGAAGTTCTACCGTTTTTGCCACTTCATTAGATTTAGGATGTTTGATAGTTAAAGATGCAATATCAGCAGCATCTCCGAACTCGATTGTAAATGGCATACTTAATGAATACATACTACCTTCAAATTGCCCAATTCTAACAGACAGCAGAGGTGCAATTTTTGGTATATTTTCGGGAATAATTACCACTTCACTTTTCTTGTTCAGATATATGTTATAAAAATTTGCTTTATAGTTATTTTTTAGATATGCATCATAAGTTTCTT
>NZ_NPJB01000003.1:0-42344 GCF_002251345.1 Prevotella sp. P4-119
AACTATATCCTGACCTGCAGAAGGCGTATTCGCTCTCTCATTCACTGAGGATGATCTTTGCCAAGAACACCATCAAGGATGCTGCCAGGCTCTCTATGGCCAAATGGTACAACAAGGTCGAAGAGGCAGGATTCCATTCCTTCAACGTTATTGCGGCTACGTTCTACGAGCACTATGATGACATACTCAACTTCTACAATAACAGGTCGTCTAACGCAGCAGCAGAGTCTTTCAACGCAAAAGTCAAGTCCTTCAGGGCAGCACTAAGGGGAATTAGGGATGAGAAATTCTTTCTCTACAGACTTTCCATGATATACGCTTACCCCCACTAATTATCTACTGAGCCAGAAGTGGATCTCGGATGAATCACGGGCAACGGACTTTGTTCTAAGTAACACGACGGGATTGCAGAACTTATCCGTGTGTTGATTCACGATGCTATCAAGCTCCGTTCCTATCATCGCTGACGTTCCCACCACTATCGCATCCTCTAATGAAGATGAGCACACAAATGTAGCATGATTGCTGATTTCGGTAATGTTCGGCGGCCGGAGGGAAAGCCAATTAAGAGTTATTCTCGATTTTACACTTGCTTTTCTCGTTTCAATCCAGGAAAATAACAATAAACGAGTAACGCTGATACTAAAGACGAGAAGAATTGCAGATAAGTAAACTCATGCAACAGACAATCAATCTCTATTAAAAAACAACTCAAGGTGAAGCCTTGATAGGTTTCTGATCACAAGACTTCATTATTTCTAATCACATAAAAGGGCTGGACTCTCACAGGAGACTCCTGCCCTTTGCTGTGATAGGTAGTGAAAATGCTACTTTCTGTAAATGTTTGTGTCATTTTTGATGCATTTTGTCTGTAAATCTGTTTGGACTGTTGTAGATTGGTGTCCCACTCTTACTGGTTAGCTGTATTTTATTTCTGTATATATTTGATATGCAGTTTGTTATGTTGCTTTTAGATGTGTGTCTGACGGTCTTGGCTGTATGTTATGACACGGGTAAAAATGACCAGGCTGTGTTTTGGTTCAGGGGGTGATAGTATGTGGTAGGGTGTAAAGGGCTTCGCCAGGTATTAATAGGTTCGCGCGCGAGCAGTTTCAGATTTTGTGTTGTTAAAAAGAGACTATTACAGCCATTTGTTTTGTCTTGAGCTTAGGGTGTACTGCCTGATGGGTTGATTTGCAGCACGCGCCATGTAAATGGCCAAAAACGGGTATAATAGTTGGTGATTGTGGTCTGTAGTTTGTTTTGTTTGCTTCTCGTCCCCGTTTCGATTTGTTCTCGTCGTCTTCTCGTTGTCATTTCGCTGTTTTTTCGCTGTTTTCTCGTTCGGTATTCGTTATGTCCTCGATCGGCTAACGAATAACGAACGAAAGCACAACGAGAGACGAACGAGGAACGAACGAGAAGTCAACGAGAAGCGAACGATAATTGCTTGGTTGGCGAGTGAATTTTGTAGTCAAATGTATAAAACAATTACCTTGTATGCTATTTGTTGTGTTGAGATATGTGAATGGTGTAATGTCGCACGGAAATTTTTCTTATCCACGGAACACACAGAGGACACGGAAACGATTCTAGTTGAAGATTATTCTAAAGATTTTGTTTTAGATTTACCTATAGGTTATTTTTGTCACGACTCGGTAAAGAATAAATTTTTGGATTTATTCTCTGCTCTCGCTGCTCCAAAAATTCGAACCGTAGGCGATCCATAATAAAATTCTTTCCAGAAGCGAGGTACTCGAGCGCATTTTGGTCAGAGATTTTAGGTAAAGATTCACTGCTGTCCAAAGAAAAAATCTTGGACATGATTTAAATTGATTGTATTACATCAATGAGTTATACGAATTTGATTTTTTCGAGATTTGGAAACAGGGGGACTGGTTCCTGTTCCACTTGCCAACTGTTAAATCCGTGAAAACATTGCTGTGTATGTGCGATTAGCTTTCCAAAAACTGTAATATTGTTATATTGTCACGCCTGAATCGCAAAAAATTCGTTTTTGGAAACTGTTAACTGTTATCTGTTATTTGTAACGCTTAGGAATGATGACATAGACCCCCTGACAAGTTCTTTTTGTCGGCAATAGTGGTTCAAATGGTGTTAAACCGACTGATGAGTTTCTTGCGATAGAGCCGCGCCACCTTGACATTATTAATATGGTCGAAGGGTGGATAGAGGCGACAGACATTGTCGCACACTTCCATCAAACAGTTGATATTGATGACAAAGCGCTGGCTCACCTGTACAAAACAAGGGTCGAGGGCGAGCAATGTTTCACAGTTGACGTTACGTTTCAGGCGTATGGGTTCTTCACATCCCGACACAACGACTTCCCAGATTCGCTGGTCACTATTGTAGTAAAAGAGTCCGATGTCGGCAATGGAAACCACTCGAAAGTCAGAGAAGTTGGTATTGAAAATCAGTTTTTCGCGGTCGCGCCGTACAGTACTGTTGATGTCGGCAGGATTGTTGTCAGGCGCCTTCTGGTTGGAGGATTCGATATGGAGGCGTAAGCGCTGAATCATCGCCGAGAGTTCGTTGCGGTCAACGGGTTTGAGTAGAAAGTCGAATGCCTCGTTACGAAACGAAGAAAGCATCGAGTCCTTATGTCCGGTGTACATCACCACCCGGCAGCGTCCTTGCGTCAGACGCTTCACCTCGCGGATGAAATCCACTCCCGACATGCCCGGCAGTTCTACATCAAGAAAGACGAGGTCAGGAGAAGCTGCCTTGATCAGTCCTTCTGCCACCATGGTGTTGCAGGCACTACCCACAACTTCGATATCGTCATATTCCAAGAGCATGCGACTCAAAGTTTCGATGGAGAGAATCTCGTTGTCTATAATAATTGTTTTCATAAGTATCTAATTTGTAGAATAATAGTTTAAATTCGTAAAATATTTACTTTATAGTGCTTTCAAGTGTCTCGGAACCGTAAGCATAGCGCTGCATCCATTATTATTATGAATATCGAAACGGATCTTTGAGTTTTTGTTTTCTTCGTTGATAATCGCCATAGTGTGGCGGATGATATTCAGACCAATTCGTGCCTTGGTATTGTTGTAGGCACGGATGTCAAACCCAGGGCCTGTTCCTGCTTTATTTACCCCAAAGCTGATAGTCGATTACCTTATTGTCGTTGGGCTGAATGCTGTCGCTTGCCGAAGATGCAGGTTCTTGGGCATTCTTCTCCAGGTGATAATAGCTCCCGGCCAGGGCTGCCAGTAGGGCGATGATGAGGGCACAGAGCAGGAGGGAGGCGTGGCGGTAACGGGGCGTACAGGACAGGCGCTGGCGCAGTTGGACGATATTCTGCGGACGGCTTTGCGGGTCGCGGCAACTACAGATTTCTGCCATCTTGCTGAGCGCCTTATCGCCCGTAGCCTTGGCCATGTCGCCCAGAACCATGCCCAGAGAATAAATATCGGCACGCGGTTCAGCCTTGGCTCCCGGCAACATCTGTTCGGGAGCAATATAGCCCGAAGTTCCGGCTGGCGATTTCAATACGCAGAAAGAATCGCTATCCGAGAGACCGAAATCGATGAGCTTCACGTTCTGTCCGTTATGTGTAATCATGATGTTGGAAGGCTTCAGATCGCGATGAATCATCTGTTTGTTGTGCATGTATTCCAGTGCATCCATCAGCTGTCCTGCTATCTTGCGGGCGAGTTCTGCCGAGAGGGCATTCTTCTTGATGAGCTGTTCCAGATTATCGCCGTCAATATATTCCATCACAACTACCGTGCCTAGGTTGTCAACCTTTTCCAGGTCGATGGTACGGCAGATATTGGGATGTTCCAGCTGCTGACCTATTTCAAACTCCTTGGCGAGTGCCTGGCGGTAAATAGGGGTGTAGAGAAAATCGTTCTTGAGACATTTCAACATGAAACGCTTGCCGTATTTGGTGGCTGTAAAGATGCGTGTATGGCCCGAAATAGACACGTAGCATTGGTGGAGATTGCTGAATGCATCCTCCACAGGCAAGGGGGTTGAATTGTTCATCTCCTTGCTGATATCCTCGGTAAATCCCGATGTCGTTTTCTTCTTCTTTTCTTCAGTTTCTTCCATGCTCACGGATTCCTCTTTTTCTTGATTACTGTTATTTTATTTCTCGTTGATGCTGATGACGGTAAGTCCGCCGTTTCTGCCGGCTACGAACGAGGCTGTACGCTCGCCGCCACGCTCGATGTAGGGCAGGAAGAGGGGCTGCTCCTTGATGAAACAGCCTGTTACGAAGCGGTCGCCAGGCTGCAGTTTGCTGTTCTCTGATTTCTCTATTTCATAGGTGCTGTCGCCCAGATAGCGGAGCTGCAGCAGACGGTTGGGACTCCAACCGATAGAAACAAGAGTACCTTCTTGTAAATCGCTACTTACCAGCTGGCTTGCCTTGAAGAAAGAACTGTTGTACTTGGTGCTGGTCTTGAGCCAATGGGTAAATTCCATGTAGTTCTTATGCCCGATGTATTGGGAAAGCACATCGAGGGTTACCATGCGCGGCTTATGATTGTCGCTCACGTATCCATAGAGTCGTTTGAGGGTGGATGGAGAAATAGTTCCACATGTTTTCTTCTCCAGATAGAGTGAAAACTCTTCGAAGTCGGTTGTCGTGGCAAGAATCTTGCCATATTTCTGTTCTACGAGCGATTTGAGCTCTTCTATTTCTGGTGTTGTCATAATTTATTCTTTAACAGTATGAATGTTCGACAATTTTATTCTTCAACGATATGGGTGAATTTGCCCCATATCTTATGGTTCTGATACCCCTTTTTCATGCCTGCAGGAATGTGGACCACGCAGGTGGTGAAGAGGTTGGTTACCTTGTTGGAGAAGGCGTTTTCTTCGCAGTAAGGTATCATGGAAGCAGAAACATAGAGGTCGGTAAGCGGACTTTCATCGAAAGCGTAGTTGCTGATATGTTCGGTTTTTGCTCCCAGATATACTTTCGTGAGCTTCCTGCAGCCTTGGAAAACGCCCGTAGGAATCAGCTTGATGCCTGCCCCGAGATGTATTTCCTTTATCTGGCTGTCCATGAAGGCGCCTTGACCTAATGTTTTGACGTTGTCTGACAGATAAAACACCTCGATGCTGCATTCCTTGAAGGCGTAGGCGCCAATGGAGGTAAAGGTGGAAGGAAGGGTGTATTTGCCCTTCTTGCCCATCGGAAACCAGACGATTTTGTTGCCTTCTGCATTCAGCAGCACGCCGTCCAGACTTTGGTAGTTTGCGTTGGCAGACGAAACCGTAAGGGCTTCGAGCGCCGTGCATCCGCTGGAAGGGAGAATGCTGTCTGCTGAGGCAGGAATCTCTATCTCGCGGAGCGAAGTGCAATCGGCAAACGCATCTTTCCCGATGGTGGTTGCATCGGCTGGGAGAACTACGTGGGTGAGCTTCTCGCAACCGGCAAATGTGCCTTGCACAATCTGGTTTTCTGCAGCTTCGTGATGATAAGGACCTACCATTCCGCCTGCTGCGAGGTGAACGTCGGTAAGGACTATATCTGAGAGCTTGCCTGGGGTGGATGCATTATTATTGTCGCGCCCCATCATCAATCTCAGACAACTGAGGTCTTCGCCGTTCAGGGTTCCGGCTATGGTCAGCTGGGTATAATCGTAAAGATGGTTGCCCATCAGCAGGGTCAGTTCGCCTGTTTCGTTTAGCGTAATGGCATCGCTCGTATCATACTTGATGTCGGTTCCAATGGTTTCTCCTATCGTATTCCGGGCGAAAGGTTGGAACTTGTAGTGGGCATTCTGCTCCAGATTTCCGATACGCAACTTGATCTTGCCCTCCTTTCCGTCAAAGTTTTCTAAGATGTATTTCTGCTTGTTCTCCGGCTCGCCGGTCTGATAAACGTAGCATCCGGTTTCGGTCATCGGTTCGCCGCCATCATCGGTTATTTCGTAACTTACGAAAGCGCTCATCGGTCCGTGGCTCAAGAGCGTGGCCGATGTAAGTTTCGGACTCATATTGGGTAGGGTGGTGAAACTCATCATGTTGCTGGTTGTGGTTATTCGGCCGTTGTTGCCCTGCAGCATATAATAATAGGTAGTGCCCGCTTTGAGCCCCGTCAGAACCAGCGAGACGTCAGCTCCCTGGGCATGAACCTCGCTGGTATTGAGGTCCATGCTCTCCGAAGTGCCGTATCTGAACAGAAGTTTCGGCATTTCTGTTTCTCCCTCTATGGTAGCTGATCCGTTGAGGGTAGCCTCTGTTCGGGTGATATGGGTCGCCTCTGTGGTTATCAGATGCGGCTCCAGATAGGCAGGCTTATCGCTATTGCTGCACCCTGCCATCATCATGTTTCCTATCAGGAGGGCAAGAAATCTGATGTTGCGTAATATGCTTTTTATGTTCATTTCTTACTTCTTTTGTTTTCCTATTTTAATACCTATGCCGATGCTGCCCTGCCATTGTTTTCCGGCGATGGTGATGGCTGAGGCTGCGATGCTCACTCTGTTGAACGAGGCGAGCACACCCAGCTGGGCTGCGAAGCCTTTGTGGGTAAGGTCTTCGTTGAGCAGGTATCCGCCTCCGCTGCTCTCGGTCTGTTGCCAGGCTGTAGCGGCTTTGCCGTAGCCTACGCCTTCGAAGAGACAGAAGCCATGCGTGATGTGGTGGATGGCTCCAGCGGTAAAGGTGTAGTTCTGGTGGCGTGTACTGCCTGTATAATAAGGTTTGATGCTGCTGCCCGGCGTTAAACCTTCTTTGTTGCAGGTTCCCTCTGTGCTGCCTATGCTCTTGAGGTTGCTGCTGGCATGGATAAAGAAGCCGTGGCGGCGCATCAGGGCGAAGAAGAGACCATAGGACGGTCCGTCTTCATGAAGGGATAGCGTGGCGAGCGTGTAGAGGGCGAGTGGCATCTTCTTACGTACTTGTGGGATGGCAATCGTATCTATTACCGTCTTTACCTCTACGATGGTGTCGTGCTTCTCCTGGATGATAGGAGTAGGCTTGGGCAGTTTCAGTTTCAGCTCGTAGGTCATTCTGTTTTCCAGCGGTTCGCTGAACCGGTAATCGCGGAGCACGCCCCATTCTGGATGCTTGATGGTAAGCAGTTTAGAGCCTTTAGGAAGATAGAGCCAGATTTCGCCCACTTTATCTTTTCGCGATACGATTCCGAGCGGGGTGGAGAAGGCAAAGTCGGAGGGTGCTTCTACCTTCACCAGGGCACAAGGGTCATCGTTGAGGTCGCGCACGGGGGTGATAAAGGCACTCACGTCGTTGGGCAACAGACGGAAACCTGCTACCGAAAACTCTTGTGCCTGGACGGATGCCGACCACAGGCTTAATATGAATAAGAGTATCGTGAGTCTAAAACCACCAACTCTTAACTTCTCACTCCTAACTGCCATCATATTATTCTAAATTAAAGTCTTGTATACTGATTACATCGTCTCCGCTATGTACGGTTCCTGCCGGTTGCCAGGTACGCACGTGGATGAGCGGCATGGACGGGTTGCGGAAATCCCAGATCAGAAAGAGATAGCCGTCGTCTGCGTAGCGGTCGCTCTTGTATTGTTGTCTTAGGGTGACGCTGTAAATGCCGTCCATCGTAGGATGGCGCATGATGCGGAATCCCGAGAATTTCAGGTCTATCTTTTGGTTGACTGTAAATACCTTCGCCAGTCTTGAAATATAGTCTTTCTTCGAGTGAATGGCGTAGGTTACTTTTGCTTCAGCCTGACACTTGTTGTCGTTGGCTACAGGTTTTACCACGTTTCCTACGATGATGAGTGCCTTGTCGCTAAACACCTGTTTCAGAAAATCAAGATCCTTGGTGGTATAGGCTGTGCGGAAATGTTCGCAGTAGTTGAGGATGGTGTGGCGGCGTCTGGCATCGGTCTCTGTGAGTTTGCCCTGCATGATTTTCAAGGCTTCTTTGTAGAAAGGATTCGACTGCGCCATCGTCTTGAGATCTACCTGCGAAAGATGGCTGGTCTTTCCTGCTTTTGATGCCTTCGCTTGCCTGCTTGCCTGTTCTTCCGGTTGGTAATCAGTCGCACTCTTCGTGCCTTCTTCCGTCTCTCCGTTCATCAGCATCTGCGCCTGCTGCCTGTTGGCTTCCGGAACCGCATATTTACTGTCTTCTGTGAATACTACCATACCCTGGCGGTCGATAAATCCCTCTCTCTTAGAGTTTTGCTCGCGGAACCGGAGCTGCCCGTTGCGGAAACGGGTGTCTAGCAGACAGCCACGCAAAGGGATGGTAAACAGCTCGTTACCGTCTGCATCTTCTACCACGTATCGCTTGCCTTTCGCGCCGTTGTCCTGTTCTACAAGTTCCAGTCCTTCGTTCACTCCGTATCGGATTTCCTGACAGTCGCCTTTATAAACGGCAGAGGGCAGCAGCCACAAGGCTGCCACCCATCCTCCGAGAAGGAGTGCTAGAAGGGATAATATCAATACCGTCTTCTTCATTTATAATTCTCTGTATTCTTATCATTCATAGCCCTTCGGGAGAAAGGCTTTCTTATTTATTTCCCCCAGTTCTGAATCTCGCCGCCTATCTCTATCTTCACCTGGTCTGGGTTGTCAGAAATAATGAAGTTGACAAGATGTTCGGTTCCGGGTTTAAACCAGAATCTGCTCTCGAAGAGATAACTTACACCTTTCATTACTACTTCGATGAGTGGTCTTCGGTTTTCGATGCGTTGAGGCACGATGATGGCCGAGTAGATGTAGTCGCTCTCCTGATGGGCGATGATGCTCTGTTGAGTTCCTTTCACATAACGGGTTGCCACGCCTGCCTGAAGGTCGATGGTGGCTGTAGGTACCGTGCTGTGGATGGTTACCTGGGCATGGGTAGGCATGTCTCCCTCAAAGTCTTCGCCCTTGATCAGGCGTATCTTGAGCTTGCTCATGATGTGCTTGAAGTTGAGGCTGATAGGGGAGTTGGATGCCTGGATGTCCTTGCTGGTGGCAAAGAGCAGGTCGCTTGCCTCGTAACCGCCGGGTGCAGTTGCCGTCTTCGGGGAACTCTGGTCGAGGGCTACGCTGAAAGGCTGGTCTGTCGTGCTGCTTACGCCCTGTATGTATGGGTAGTAAGCGTAGGCGTTGTAGGTGCCTTCGTCCCAATAGAGGGTGCGGGCGGCTTCCCATTTGCTGCCATCGTAGGTGAGCGCTTCGTTGTTCACGAGATTGCCGCCTATTTCGAGTGGAGCCTTGCTTTCTGCCACGTAGAGACCTATCTTGTCGTTTGACTCGAAACTGGTTGCCGTGGCACGGCTCTGGCCGGGATAGTTTACGGCAAAAGTCATCGGCGTAGATTGGGCATCCTTGAAGCGGGAGGTTGTTTCCACCTCCTCGCTACATGAAACCATTCCTAATATAGCCAACGCAAAACTGGCGTGTTTTATTATATGTTTCTTCATTTTTTTTTGTTTTAATGGTCCATATTCTGATTTACCTTGCTCTCGCTCTTAGCGATGCTTTCTAACCTTTGCCATTTTCAGCGGACTGCCTTTATGGAAGACTGGAGCATGCTGGTAGGTTCCGGATGTGCGTTGGTCGCCATTGCCGCCGAAAGCACGGCTTTGTACGATTCCCGCATCCCGCTTGTCGTTCTTCACGAAGTCTTCGAAACTGTAGGTTTCTCCGGCATAAGCCTTGATGCGCTTCACGATACTCTCACGGCTGATGGTGCTGTAGTAAGGAATATCGTTGTTCATGCAGGAGTTCGGCTCCGAACGGAAGACGCCTCGATTGTGCATATAGCCTCCTTCGTAGATGTCTACGATGTCGCTATATCGGTCGTCGAAAATCAGATGACTCCAGCCTACGCTATGCATCTTGCCGGTAAGTTCCAGGTTGTCGTACCAGCCGAGTGACTTGGCTGCTTTGAATTCAAAAACGTGTTCGCAGCAGGTGCAGTCGCAGAAGTCGATGAAGGCGTTGTGATAAATGTATTCATCGCCCAACTTTCCGAATCCGTGTCCACCTGCCTCATGCTGGATTACGCCACGGGTATCGAGTGGATAGTCGTAGGTACTCTGCGGACAGAAGGCAATAGCCGAACCGTCTTCCCACATCTGGCAGATGCCGCCGTAATCGGTAGAATTAGGAACGATGATAATCAGCGTCTGATTCAGATTGCCCTTGTTGACGGTTGGAGCGCCCAGAGCATAATCGAATACTTCGTCATAATCTGCCTTTAATCCTACGCCACCGGTAAAGGTGGTATTGAATCGGTTGTAGCGGATGGTGTTCACGGTTCCTACGCCCGATTCCGTAGAAAGCGGAATGGCGGTATAGACGTTGAAGTAATCACGGTAAGTCTTGTAAGGCTCAATACCGAAGAAATACTCCACTTCCTGCTTGATATCCTTCAGATATTTTCCGCTGGCAATATCCTTTGCGCTAAAGCCGTCGCCGAGCAGAACGATGTTGATTCCACCATTATTGCCCTTGGTAGCCTTCTGTAGGGTAATCCATTCGTCCTCTCCATATTCATAACCATACTGCGAAACGCTACATTCGTGGGTATAGTCTTTGTCTTTCAGGCGGAATACCACCTTTCCATCACGGCTGTCAGCATTCTTAGCCATTCCCTTGATGGTCAAAGTAACTTCTGTTTTCTTGTTGCCGCTGGCAGGAGAAACCTCACACCAGTCTGGCTTGCTGGCTACTTCCCATTCGCCCTCGGCGTTAATCACCAGTTTCTGCTTATGCTCCGTGCTTAAGGCGCAGGCAACAGATGGTCGGCAAACGAGCTCGTGGTGAGCTGCAATACGCTTGAAATCTTTCCAGCCTGGTGCTGCCTGATACTGGGAAATGGCAGATTCAGGAACTTCGAGAGTGAAGTTATCCTTGGCTACGCCATCGAAAGCACCATTTAACAGATGTGCAGGCATTTCGCTTTTACTAACAATACTGGTTATTCCATAACAGCCTTCAAAGGCATTGTTACGGATAGTTTCTAGCGATTCCGGGAAAACGAGTCCTTCAATCATTCTGCAATTGAAAAATGCGTATTCTCCAATAGATTGCATTCCTTCTGGAAAATCAACAACACCCATTAGTCGCCAATTATCCCTAAATGCTGTATTGCCAATAGAACGTATAGATTTTGGAAGGACTAATTCTCCCGAAAAATCGCATTGGTTAAAAGCATTCTGAGAAATGACAGTCAAGTCTTTGGGTAATTTAAGTTCACCTTTGAGTCCTGTTTCACTAAATGCCGATTCTCCAATACTTGTTATACCATCATGAAGAGTCAAGGTACCATTTAAGTTATTACAACATGCAAAAGCCATATTTGGAATCTTATGAACCCCTTGAGGAATTGTTATACTACCTATAAGGTTTCTACAATATGCAAAAGCACCGTCACTAATCTCGTTTAATTTTTCAGGCAGTCTTAATTCTCCATACAATCCTTCACAATTAGCAAATGTATTATTGCCCGCTATGCATTCAAGGTTATTTGGCAATATGAGCTCACTCGTAAAACCACAATACGTGAACACACCTCCATACCACCAAAGGTCAATACCTCGTCCTAAATATTTGAGTGTACTTGGTAGTGAAAGAGTTCCATTCATAGAACGGCAATCATAGAATGCACCGACTTCTATTTCCGTAACTCCTTCTGGAATAATCAGAGAACCCGTTATATTTTGGTCGTCTGCAAATGCAGCAATTCCTATTTTAGTCAATTTGTCAGGAAGAACAAGAAGATTTAAAGATTTCTTGCCTCGTAATGCTTCATATGGAATTTCATAATCATTATGTGGATACATTCCTTGAGCTCCACCTGTCAATCTCTGTTCTCCACCTCTAATAATTACTTCCTTTAAATTCAATGCCGCAAGATTCTCCATAGAATCTCTCATAAAATAGAAATCCTGTGCACTAATTTCACCCGTAATCTTCAGATTCTTAATCTTGGTATAGTCCTTATTAGCCGCAGTAATGGCATTCTTCAAACCTCCAGGAGTAGAGTTGATGACAATATACTCCTTCGCCGTTGCATCATGACTTACCAAATCATTCTCCCAAGGAGTAATGCTTTCGCTTATCAAAGTAAGTTTATAAGCGCCGCTTCCTGCCTGCTTATCTACCTTGATGCCGAAGTTCATCATCTTGCCTGCCACGTAGGTAAGTGCCTCGTTCTTAACGAATTTATAAGGTACGCCGCCGATGGTGATGCTGAAGAGGGTTGTGCCGGCTGCCACGGTTTGAGGAACCACGATGGTGCGCCACTCGTCGTTAGTACGAGATGGGATGGTCATGGTGTTCTCTACAGCACCTGCAGTCTTGATTTCGCCAGTAGAAAGGTTGATGCTTGCCTTGCGGGCTACGTTGGCTGTCAGAACTATCTTCTCCAGATTCGCCCATTCGCCCTCGGCAAAACCGGAACCCTGGATCAGGGTAACACGGGCATTAGACATGCGATGCGCCATAGGCAAACGGATTACGCTGGTGGTAGGAGCCACATCTGACACCTTACCCCAGAGAAAATCGCTCGCTTCGTAGCCACCCATTTCGCCATTCTCGGTAGCCTTGCTCTGGTCTTTCTGAACTTCAAACTGATAATCTTCGATGCTCTCTGGGTTGGCAAACGGATAGTAACCATACACATCAATATGCGTATGCTTGTCTTTCCAGAAAAGGTCATAAGCGGAGTTCCACTTATAGTTAGGCTCATCGAAAGTGTGGCGCACATTATCGCCACGGTTGCCGTTTACCTTCAGGGTTCCAGGCTTGTTTCCCTCGTAATCTACGATGTAAACGCCCATCACGTCGCCGTTGCAGAAACCGTTGTCGTTGACGCGGGTTACGGCAAGCTGGTCGATATCGCCCGAAAGCCGGATGCGGTTGCTGTCGTGCTGCTCGGTCTTGTCGCCGAAGAAGTCTTCGCTACAGCCCGTCAGGAGCATGGCTCCTGCCGCAAGCAGATATAATAAGGAATGTTTTACTTTTTTCATAAATAATTCTTTTTGGGTAGATGGCCTTTCTCAGTCAGAAAGATCATCTCGTATTATTTCTAGATAGAAAATCGTCTGTTCTGTTATTCAGCTGTTCCGCCATAGTCAATACCGTCGTCTTCCCACTTGCTGATATTTACATTCACGCCGTTGCTGGTCTTGCTGAGCGTAACGGTAAACTTATACTTCTTGCCAGCCTCGAAAGCGGAAAACTGGGATGACTTAGGGAGATTGAAATCTCTGCCGTCAACATTTACGGTAATGAGATTTCCATCGCCTACGGCTTGCGGAATGATGAGCGCCATGTAGCTGTTGCCTTCTTCCTTGAGCGGAATGAGGTTTGTATCATCACCCTGGGCTGTTACGGCACCTGTAGAAAGATTGGCTGTAGCCTGTGTCTTCAGACAGTTGATCTTTACGCTAATCTTGGCTGCAGCAAGCGAAGCCTCTGTAAATCCGTTTCCTGCCACGAGGTTGATGATTATCTGGCTCAACACGTGCTTGGCTTCTATCTTCACGGCGCTTTCTGTAGGAGCCGCATCTGTAGTCTTGCCTATCAGAAGTTCGCTAGCCTTGTATTTTTCCGTTGTGCTCTGGTCAGCATTTACGGTCCAAGGCATCGCCTCTATGTTGCTGATAGTGGCTGTATATGGATAATAAATGTAGAAATCGGCGTGGGTGCTGTTGTCTTTCCAGTAGGTTGGAGTTGCAGCCTTCCAGGTTCCATCATAAGTAAATTTCGTGTTGTCTATATAGTTACCTGTCGTTTGAAGTGTTGCGGCAGAGCCATCGGCTTGATGGTTGACAACAAACAATCCTATCTGGTCTCCCGTTTCAAAAGCCAAATCAGTAGCACGGGTTATCGAAGTGCTGATGTTGATAGGTACTTTTGCTGAAGGGGGTGGACTAGGTGTAGGGCCTAATTCTGAACCTCCACCGGAACATGCGGTTAATGCGAGGAGCATGTTCCCTACGATTGCTAAATACTTCTTCTGTTTCATGATTTCTTCGTTTTATATGATTACTTTTTCATAGGTGTATCTGGAACAGCTAGTTTCATTTACTTTGCAAAGGTAGGAAAAGAAGTGGTATTATACAAGTTCATAATGGTTCATATATGGAAAAGGTGTTAAACAACATGTTTTTAGGGGAGCGGAAACTGGGGAACTGGTTCCAGTTCCACTTGCCAACTGTTAAATCCGTGAAAGCATTGCTGTGTATGTACGATTTTGCTTTTCAAAACTGTAATACTGTAACTGTAACGCAAAAAAAATCGTTTTCGGAAACTGTCAACTGTCAAACTGTAACGCTTGGAATTGACATTGGTTTTGCTCTTATGATGTCGGAAATGTACGATTTTTATCCATACACAATGTTAGGAAAGTGATAATATATTGTTATTAAATCTACCTGATTATGGCACTCAAAGAATGTTTTCGTTAAGCCAGATGAGCAGACCCGAACTCGTTCGAGGTCTGCCATGGCGAGAAAACGAAGGATGAAATCCAATCTCCACCTTCAGAGTTGAATGTTTCAAAAATAATCACCGCAGGATAGATGCGGTAACCAGACGTTACTTCATCTTCACGCCCATTTCATGAAGCAAGAAACCGAAGATGTCTGCCTGCTCTTCCATCTGTTTGGCAAGAGGCTTTCCACTGCCATGTCCTGCCTTGCTGTCGATACGAATCAATACAGGCGACTTGCCACTCTGACACTCCTGCAGACGGGCTGCAAACTTGAACGAATGGGCAGGAACAACACGGTCGTCATGGTCGGCTGTCGTGACAAGAGTGGAAGGATAGCTCACACCTGGCTTCAAAGTATGGAGGGGGGAATAGCCCTTGAGATACTCAAACATCTCAGGACTGTCGGCACTCGTACCGTAATCGGGAGCCCAGTTCCAACCGATGGTGAACTTATGATAGCGCAGCATATCCATCACTCCCACTGCTGGGATGCAGACACGGTAGAGGTCGGGACGCTGATTCATACAAGCTCCTACCAGCAAGCCTCCATTGCTACCGCCATAGATGGCAAGATGGTTGGAATCGGTATATTTCTCGCTGATGAGCCACTCGGCTGCTGAGATGAAATCGTCAAACACATTCTGCTTCTGCAGTTTTGTACCTGCCAAATGCCATGACTCACCATACTCACCGCCACCACGGAGCGCTGCATAGGCATAGATGCCGCCATTCTCCAAGAAGGGAATGCGCATGGGTGAGAACGATGGGGGATAGCAAATGTTGAAACCTCCATAGCCATAGAGCATGACAGGATTCTTGCCATTGCGCTTGAGACCTTTACGGTAGGTGAGGAACAGAGGCACCTTGGTGCCGTCCTTGCTGGTACAGAACACCATCTCTGTGGTATAGTCGTTAAGACGGACGTTGACCTTGGGCTGACTTTCTACCTGACTCTTGCCTGTGGCAGGATCGAAACGATAGATGGTGGTAGGAACGGTATAGGAGGTGAAACTGAAGAAGCACTCGTCCTGTTTGCGGCTGCCGCTGAATGAGGCGCTACCAAAGGTTGGCAACTCAATGCGGCTGAGACGCTCTCCCTTGACAGAATAGAGCCATGCCTCGGTACAGTTGTCTTTAGAGTAGGTAAGAATCATGCGGTCAGCGGGCAGAAAAAGCACATCCTGAAGCACACCGTCTTGCTCACCTACCACTTCATGCCAGTCGGTCATGCCGGGTTTACGCACGTCAGCCACCATCAAACGGTAGCGTGGAGCACCTTGGTTGGTGAGGATATAGATGGAATCGCCGATCATCTCTACAGGCGAATAGGTCTTACTGGCGTCTGCTGTCATCTGGATAAACTGCGAGTCTGCCACACGGAGGTCGCGCACATAGAGGTTGTAGCCTTGGTCCATGCCAGACTCGGTAAGAAACATCAGCGTCTCCTCGTCGTTGAGTCCTACACCGTAGAAGCGCAGGGGTTGTGCCGGGTTTTGATAGAACAGCACATCATCGCTCTGAGGGGTGCCGATGCGGTGGTAATAAACTTTCTGTACCTCGTTCTTCGCTGAGGTCTCAAGGCCCTTCTCAGGTGCATCGTAGGCACTGTAATAGAAACCGTCGCCTCGCCATGTGGCATTGGTGAATTTTGCCCATACGATATGGTCGTCAAGGAGTTTTCCGGTTGCCACATCCTTGACATAGATTTCTTCCCAGTCGCTGCCGCTACGCGAAATGACGTAGGCAAAATAGCGTCCGTCGTTGGAGAAGGAAATGCCCTTTACCGCAACGGTTCCGTCGGTGCTGAGACTGTTTGGATCGAGAAAGACGCGCTGTTCACCACCCAACTGGTCCATCTGATAGAGCACCGACTGGTTTTGCAGTCCGTTGTTGCGATAAACGTACCATTTGCCATTCTTCTTGAATGGGGCATAGACTTTCTCGTAGTTGACAACCTGGCGCAACCGTTTAAGATATTTGGCGCGCTGTGGAATCTTGGCCAGATAGGCATTGGTCACTGCGTTTTCTGCTTTGACCCATGCTGCCGTTGCTGCGCTGGTGTCGTTTTCGAGTGGGCGATAGGGGTCAGACACCTTCACTCCGAAATACTCGTCGATGGTATTGTCGGTAGGTGGCGTAGGATAATGCAGCTGTTGTGCATAAACGGCAGCGGCAGTCAAAGAGAGTGCCGCTGCGCAAAGAATCTGTTTTATCATAGTTGTTTCGTTTTGTTGTTCCCGGATATGTTTTTCTAAACGTGCTCAGCGGTGGATTTTCATTCCTCCACTTCGCAGGGTTTGAAGTGCATGTCTCTTTCGGCTTTTTCTCTCGGAAATGCAAAATAGGTACATGTGGCTTCTGTGCATATTTTGCCAGAAGAGTCGGCGAGTGTGGCATCGATGATGATGATATTTCGCTTCTGCTCGCGGATATGGGCTCGCACGGTCACCTCTGAATCGTTGGTTGATACGGGGTGCTTATAGTGTGTCTCCATCTTTGAGGTAACACCTGCCGTTTGCAATTTGCGAGTGACGACCCATCCGCACACCTCATCGAGAAGTAATGCCTGGATGCCGCCGTGCAACGTATTGAGCCACCCTTGGTAGTTGGCAGACGGGTGCCATTTGCTGACGATATCGTCTCCGTCTTCGTAAAAGCAGAGGTGAAGACCGAAGGGGTTGTCGGGGGCGCAACCGATGCAGTTGTAACCTTTTAATCCGGTCCAAGGATTTGTGATTTTCTTCATGTCCATGTTATCTGTGTTGTTTTTTAATCTTGCTTCTAATCGTTATAAATGGCAATCTTGATGACGTTGTCTTCCTTGTTTTCGAAGATGCGATAAGCCTCTTCGATGCGGCTGAGCGGGAAACGGTGGGTGATGAGCGGGGTGGTGTCTATCTTGCCTTGTGCGATCAGTTGGAGCACCTCGGCACAGTCGCAACCATCCACACCGCCTGTTTTGAAGGTGAGGTTCTTGCCATACATGTCGGGTAACGGCAGCAGTTGCGGCTTATCGTAGAGTGCCACAATGGTGACTATGGCATTGGGACGGGCACACTGCCAAGCCAGTTGGAAGGTGTCGGGACCTCCTGCCACTTCCAACACGCGGTCGGCGCCTCCATGAAGGCTGTGGGCGGCTGTGAAGTCGCAACACTCCTCGGGGGTGGTGACCAACACATCGGGATAGTTGTTGCGGATGAACCGGCGTCGTTCTTCCGACTGTTCACAGACGATGATATTCTTCGGATGCTTGAGCATGACGCAGAGTAGGGTGCATATTCCCGTGGGACCTGCTCCGATGATGAGGACGGTGTCGTCGGGACTTATCTCGCTGATGCGTGCCGCCCAGAAGCCTGTGGCGAGGATGTCGCCAACAAACAGCGCTTGGTCGTCGGTCACACTGTCGGGGATGCGGTTGAGGCCTTGTGACGCCAGTGGAACACGCACGTATTCTGCCTGTCCACCGTCAATGCGACAGCCTAATGCCCATCCGCCGTGGGGCGAGGTGCAGTTGTTGACATAACCGTGACGACAATAAAAGCAGTCACCGCAGAAGGTTTCTACATTGACCGTCACGCGGTCGCCGACGCAGACACCCTTTACCTCGCTTCCCGTCTCTTCTACAATGCCCACCATCTCGTGGCCCACGGTTATGCCTGGTACGGCACGGGGTACGCTACCATGCTTGATGTGCAGGTCGCTGGTACAGATGCTGCCCAGGGTGACGCGCACGATGGCATCGGTGGGGGATTGGATTGTAGGGCGTGGCTTGTCGGTCATGGCAAACTTGCCTTTTTCAATATAGGTAAATGCTTTCATATCGTCTGATTGCTATTGAGGGGTATGCTGTGTTATTCTGCAGTTTCGTAGAGTCGGAAACTCTTGGCTGGTATGATGTCGTCGATGATGACGGAACCCTTGACGGCTTTTGCAGCGAGTTTGCCTGCAACAGGACAGATGAGGTCGGGATTGTCGAGGGTGTTCTCTTCGTCCATCTCGGTGTGGCAGAGTGTCAGCGTATGCACGTCATTGGCTGATTTTCTGTCTTGCAAGCGGATGCTGACCGGTTGGGGCTGATTGCTGGTGTTGATGACCTTCACGATAATGGTGTGCTTGGCTTTGTCAGCAACAGCACTGGCGAAAAGACCATCCTGTCCGTCTTGTCCTGCCACCGGTTTGCCGTTCATCGTAAGGCGCAACGCATGCGTGCCTTTGTGTGTGGCATACATCTGCTGGACGTAATAACTCGTGGTCTTAAACATGCGCGTATTGTCGTACCAAATCATGTCAGGGCGCCACTGCCATCCTTCAATATGGGCGAAGAGGGGAGCGTAGGTGGCCATGTGAACGATGTCGGCATTTCGCTCGAGATCGGTCATGAAGGCTGCCTCATAGAGTGACGTTTCGTAGTGGTTCCATTTCTTTCCTTTTCCATGGCAAGCGTATTCACCCGCAAAGACCTTAGGACCACGACGGTCGTAGGTCTCATAGCGCAGTCCGTTGTGAAGGAACCATTGTTCGTCGCGGTAGTAATGCTCATCCACCAAATCGGTTTTCTGGCGACGCATTTCTGCCCAACCTCGGTCAAACTCTCCACCCTCTGGATAGGGACCGCTTGAACCTACTATCTTGATGTTGGGATAGTGCTTACGGATGGCAGTTACAAATGGTTTTAAGCGCTCGTAATACATTGAGTCCCATTGCTCGTTGCCTATTCCGATGAACTTTAGGTTGAATGGTTCAGGATGGCCCATTTCTGCGCGTTGGCGACCCCATGTGGTGGTTGTGTCGCCATTGGCAAACTCTATGAGATCGAGTGCATCCTGGATATAGGGATCGAGTTGGTCAACAGGCTGGTGGGCATTGGCATCGTTCCAGTTTTGATACTGGCACGCCATGCCCACATTGAGTACAGGTAATGGTTCGGCACCAATATCTTCAGAGAGTTGGAAATACTCGAAGAATCCCAGACCGCCACTTTGGAAATAGTCGGGATAGTAACGATGTTCAAAGGTAAACTCCCATCTGTTGCGGTTCAGCGGACGGTTTTCCACGGGACCGATGGTATTCTTCCATTGATAGCGGTTGGCAAGTTCTTCGCCCTCAACGATACATCCGCCAGGGAATCGGAATACCCCCGGATGAATATCGGAAAGTGCCTGTCCAAGGTCGCGTCGCATACCGTTGGTCCTGTTGCGGAAAGTGTTAACGGGGAAGAGGCTGATATGTTCGAGCGACACGGGTTGCTGACCTTCCAGGAAGATGCGCAGTCGCGCTTTGTTGTCGGTTTTGGGTGAATGAATCTTCACCTCATAGCGCTTCCATCCATTGGAGTTGATGTCGATATGTGCCGTGGCGAAATCCTGTCGTTCCTCAAGCGTACCTTCATCGATGAGTTGCACTTTGATACGCGCCTCCCCGTTGGGCGCTTTTGCCCATACGGAGAAGCGGTAGTCTTCGCCTTTCAGCACTCCGATGCCGAAATATCCCTCGTTGACGAGTCCTGACCGGCGCTCGCGGTGTCCGGGATAGGCGAGTGTGACGTAGTGTGGGCAACGTTCGAAAGGCCCGTCGTTTTCCACAGTGACATGACCGAAGGTCTGCCACCCCATGAGTGGCTGTGGAAACTCGAAGGATCGGTTTTTGACGAGTTCGCCATAGAGTCCACCGTCGGCAGCATAGTTGATGTCTTCAAAGAAAAGTCCGTACATGGTGGATTGTATGGGAGCCACAGTTTTCTTGGTGTTTACCTGCAGCACATGTGATAGTGCCTGTGTGTTACAGGCAAAGGTCAAAGCCACCATTGTGGTCGCCACCATTTTCAAATTCATAGTCATAGTGTTGTTAGTGTTTCGTTAGTATTCGTTAGTACTTGTTTTAAGGTGTAAAGGTACGAATAAGCGAGCAAAATGCAAAAGAAATGCTCGCATTTCTTTTCGTTTTCGAGCGAAAGTACCTTCGCAACTACGTTGCAGAGGTACGAATAAGCGAGCAGCGAGCGTATTAAATTAAGGTCAATATGATGGTGTTATCGATGGATTTTCGTAATTTTGCAACGTTATAAAGCAAGAACGTTATGAAAGACAGATTTAGTTTTCGTCAGTTTGATGTCGTACAAGAAGGTTGCGCCATGAAGGTTGGAACCGATGGTGTTCTGCTTGGTTCTTGGGCCAATGGAGGTCATCGTATCCTCGATGTGGGATGTGGCACAGGTCTCATTGCCTTGATGATGGCACAGCGTTTTCCTGCTGCCGAGATTGATGCCATTGACATTGACCATGATGCTTTTGAAACAGCACATCGTAATGTGGAGCAGTCGCCCTTTAGCGACCGCATCATCGTTGCAAGAGCAAAAGTGCAGGAATGGCAACCTATTCATCGCTGCGTTCATGATGCTCAGACCTTACCGCTTTATGACGCTATTGTATGTAATCCGCCGTTTTTTATCAACTCGCTACAATGTCCAGATAATAAGCGTACTGTGGCACGACACGCGGAAACGTTGACCTTTTCCGAACTGATGGCGTCGGCTGAGAGGCTTATGGCGGAAGAAGGGGAAATATCTGTTGTGATTCCTGTTGAGGTTAAGTCGCTAATGGACGAAGCTGCTATTTTAGTCGGACTGTTCCCCCACAGAATCTGTATGTTTCGTACCACCGATCGGAAACCGCCTCGTCGTGTATTGTTGTCTTATACGAAGAAGCCAAGACGGATGGAGTCTGAAGAAATGGTGTTGGGCGATGAAACCTATCGTCGATTGACCGGAGATTTCTATCTATAGCGTCAAGTAACTGTTGTAGAAACGGGAAATAGAAATGATGCAAAGGCTTACTCGTAGCGCATGGAACGTGCCGGATGGATGCGTGATATGAGTACGGTAGGTATTAAAAGTACGACCATAGTAACCAATAGCGTGGCAGCATTAAGAGCTACTATTAACGGGATGTTTAATTCCATGGGAGCTTCGCTGACATAATAGTTGGCAGGGTCAAGTGTGACGAAACCAGTCTTTTGTTGGAGTACGACAAGGCCTATGCCCAGAATATTTCCCCACAACATGCCTTGTCCCACGATGAAGACAGCAAACCACAGGAAGGTATAGCGAATAGATTTTGTCTGAGCTCCAAGTGCTTTCAATAGGCCTATCATCTGTGTGCGTTCGAGGATGATGATGAGCAGACCGCTTATCATCGTGAAGCATGCAACGCACACCATGAGTATCAGAATAACCCATACGTTCATGTCGAGCAATGAAAGCCAGGAAAAGATTTGTGGATACGATTCGTAGATGGTGTGGGAGGTGAGGATTTCACCATAATGGTCGGTATGGCGGTTGATGCGCTGTACGACGCGGTCGGCAGTTGCGTTGAGATTGTTAAAATCCTCAACAAGCAGTTCTGCGCCACTACATTGGTCTTTCTCCCAATTATTGAGACGAACGGCTGTGGGGAGATCTGTGAAGCACATGACTTCATCAAACTGGCTCATATTAGAGGCATAGATGGCAGCAATGGTAAACTTTCTGGCGCGTACATTATCATAGCTGATGAAATAGGCGGTGATGCGGTCGTTGACCTTCAAATTGAGCTTGTTGGCCATCTGTTGCGATATGACCAGTTGGTAACTGCTCTTTTCGCTGGAGAATTTGGGCAGGGTGCCAGCAGTAAGGTTGCTGTTGAGAAATGTGACATCGTAATCGCTTCCGACGCCCTTGAGCGCAATACCCATGAAATCTGCGTCAGTCTTGAGAATGCCTTGGCTCAAAGCATAACGTTCTACATGTTTGACGCCCGGTATGTGCTTGATGGCATTTGCCAACGAGTCATCAATGCAGATTGGGGCGGGCATGGGAGACTGTGATGATAAGAAATTTTCCACTCGGATATGGCTGCCGAAGCCCACCACTTTGTCGCGAATGGTGTGTTTGAATCCCAACACTACCGAAACCGTGACAATCATAACCGCTAAACCGATGGCGATGCCTATCATGGCAATACGAATAGCTGGGCGGCTCACTTTACGGCGGTCGCCTTTGTCGCTATAGATGCGTTTTGCTATGAAAAGTGGGAAATTCATGGTTTTTATCTAAATACCTTAAATGGTGGCAGACCGAATATTACTGTTCATCAACGCGACCAGGGTAAGCCTCCAATGCCTTACGCAATACGAGGAGCGCTCGCTCAAGGTTTTCTTTCTTCAGCACGTAGGCAATACGCACCTGATTGATGCCAGCACCAGGCGTGGTGTAGAAACCAGCGGCAGGAGCCATCATCACAGTTTCACCTTCGTAGGTGAACTCTTCCAAACACCAACGGCAAAATTCTTCTGCATTGTCAACGGGGAGCTTTGCTACGGTATAGAAAGCTCCCATGGGGATGGGCGAATAGACACCAGGAATGCGGTTGAGTCCGTCAATCAGACACTTACGTCGTTCGACATATTCGTCATAGACATCGCGGTAGTACTCTTCAGGAGCATCGAGTGAAGCCTCTGCTACAATCTGTCCGATGAGAGGAGGAGAGAGGCGTGCCTGACAGAACTTCATGACTGCCTTGCGCACTTCTGCATTTTTGGTGATGAGCGCACCGATGCGAATACCACATTCTGAATAGCGTTTAGAAACCGAGTCGATGAGGATGACATTCTGCTCGATGCCCTCAAGATGGCAAGCGGAAATATAGGGTGAACCGGTATAAATATATTCACGATAAACCTCATCGGAAAAGAGATAGAGGTCGTATTTCTTCACAAGGTCACGGATTTGCTGCATCTCACGACGCGTATAGAGATAACCCGTCGGGTTGTTGGGATTGCAAATCATGATGGCGCGTGTGCGGTCGTTGATGAGTTCTTCAAATTTCTCCACCTTAGGCAAGGAGAAACCTTCCTCGATCGTTGTGGCGATGGTGCGAATCTTTGCACCGGCAGAAATGGCAAACGCCATATAGTTGGCATAAGCCGGTTCGGGTACGATAATCTCGTCGCCAGGATTGAGGCACGACATGAATGCAAACAAAACAGCTTCGGAACCGCCAGAGGTGATGATGATGTCGTCTGCCGATACGTTGATGTGGTATTTGGCATAATAGCCCACCAATTTCTCGCGATAACTGAGGTAACCCTGAGATGGTGAGTATTCGAGAATGCTTCTATCCACTTTCTTCAATGCGTCGAGTCCTACCTGCGGTGTAGGCAGGTCAGGCTGTCCGATGTTGAGGTGATAGACCTTGGTTCCCCGTTTTTTTGCTGCTGCGGCCAATGGAGCGAGTTTTCTGATAGGTGACTCGGGCATCTCCAGTCCGCGAACTGATATTTCTGGCATTGTTTTCTTTTTTTCGTTTCAAAGTGCAAAGGTACTGTAAACCAACTGAACTACAAAGAAAAACGTCGATTTTCTTTGTCTTTGCTGTGATTGACTTACCTTGTGGCTAATGGCATAGAAATCCTATTGTCATTTATTTGCTTGTTTCCAAACTGCTGCGCTTATCGCGGTGGAAAGAACGGTAGTCGTCTAATGGTATTTCAACATCGGGCTCCACGAGTTCGCCTTGCTGAGGAAGATGGAACTTCATGTAGCGGATATTGAGGCCACGGGCAATCCATTGTGCTTCGTAGAAAGTCTGGATGGACAGAATTTTGCGAGTCTCCTCATCGATACCGTCGGTATGATAGAGATCTTCGGTGCGGAAGAGCAGGGGCAGACGGTTTGCCTCGACCATGTAGGTGGTATAGGTGAAGAGGAAGTTGGAGTCGGTCTTCAAGTGGATGAGACCTCCGTCAACGAGAAAATGGCGGTAGCGGTTCATGAAATAAGTACTGGTGAGCCGTTTGCGTGGATTTTTCATCTGGGGGTCGCTGAAGGTAAGCCAGATCTCCTGAACCTCGTCTTTGGCAAAGAAACGGTCGATGATCTCGATATTGGTGCGTAGGAAGGCCACGTTGGACAGCCCTGCTGTAAGTGCTTCTTTTGCTCCTTTATGCATGCGTGCTCCTTTGATGTCAACACCGATGAAGTTGACCTGTGGGTAGAGGCGTGCCAGTTCTACGGTATATTCACCCTTACCGCAACCCAGTTCGAGGACGATGGGATTGTCGTTATGAAAATATTGTTCGCGCCAATGTCCCTTCATTTCGAAAGGTACATTCTCGATGACTGAGAATGGATATTGGAAGACGTTGCTGAACGTCTCCATTTCTGCAAATTTCTGTAGTTTTCCTTTTCCCATGTAGTATGGATTATATTGTTTCGATGGTAATGGTATCATCTGAAAACTCTTGGTCGTCGGCTTTCAGGTCGGCATAGAAATGGGCATGTGCCACTTCCATGTATGGAGCTAAGAAGAGATAACCGATTCCCAAGGTGAGGATGCAGAGCAATGCCCATCCAAGGAAACTCAGGTCGAGTACGAAGAGGCGCCATTTGTTGCCTTGCATCAGTCGCATGCTTTCCTCAATGGCCTCGTTGTAAGCCAAGTCAGGACGGTCGACAAGGACAAATTCGGTCATGGCATAGGAGTAGCTCTTGACGATGCCTGGTATGATAAGCAACAAAGACCATAATAAGGTATAGATACCTTTGAGGAGTATTGTCAGGAAGATGCGTGTGAAATCGTGATAACCCTTAGTCAGGTTTCCGTAGTTTACTTTCATGTCACGTGATACTTCCAAAAAGGTGATGGTCACGCCCCATGACATAGGGATGAGTAAAAGAGAAAAGATGTTGCTGGTAAGCGATGATGTTATTTCTGATGTAGTAGGCATCAGCAATCCTGTGCCACAGCTTACAGTACCACCGATAAGGAGATATATGAGGACAAGAATGGCGCTCTCGCCCCATTTGTGGTCAAGACTGCTAATGGCTCTCTCTTTACAATTTACGATGTATCCCATTTTTTTTCTTTGTGTTATGTTTTATGATAATGTCGGGCCGAGAATGTTCACGGCCCGACGGAGATTTTATGAACAAGGATGGATGTAATAAACATCCTTTCAGCTGAAGTGCTGCCTAAGCAGACTTTAGCGTGAATGATATTATTCGATGACTACAGTAGTCCATCCGTGCTTGTCTTCTGCAATACCATACTGGATGTCGCGCAGATGGTTGAAGAGTTTCTCAGACCAAGGACCCGGTTTGTCGCCGAAGGAATAAACCTTGCCTGTTTCGAGGTCATCAATATGGCTGATGGGACTGATAACTGCTGCTGTTCCACAAGCACCTGCCTCTTCGAATGTCTCCAACTCCTCTTCGGGAATCTGACGGCGCTCAACCTTCATGCCTAAATCCTCGGCCAACTGCATGAGTGAACGGTTGGTGATAGAGGGAAGAATAGAGGTTGACTTCGGAGTGACGTAGGTGTTATTCTTGATGCCGAAGAAGTTGGCGGCACCACACTCGTCAATGTATTTCTTCTCTTTAGCATCAAGATAGAATTCGCAGGCGTAACCCTTCTCGTGTGCCAGATTGTTGGCAAAGAGGGATGCAGCATAGTTGCCACCCACCTTGTATTTTCCTGTGCCAAGAGGAGCAGAACGGTCGTAGTCGCGTATAATGACGTAGGGGTTGGCAGAGAAACCACCCTTGAAATATGGGCCTACGGGAGTTACGAAAATCAGGAAACAGTATTCTTTTGAAGGATGTACACCAACCTGTGCACTGGTACCGATGAGCAATGGACGGATGTAGAGTGTTGCGCCACTCTCATAGGTAGGAATCCATTCCTGATTGAGACGTACCACCTTTTTGACCATTTCGGTGAAGAGTTCGGTGGGAAGTTCGGGCATGAGAATACCGCGACAAGTGCTCTGCAGACGCTCGGCATTGTCCTTCACACGGAAGATGCGTACCTTTCCGTCTGGACAGCGGTAAGCCTTCAGACCTTCAAAGGCCTCTTGTCCGTAGTGCAGACAGGTGGCAGCCATGTGCAGGTTGAGATACTCGTCGGAGCAAACCTCTATTTCGCCCCACTTACCGTCACGATAGTAACAGCGTACATTGTAGTCGGTCTTGATGTAACCGAAAGGCAGATTAGCCCAATCTAATTGTTTCATATCTTTATATGTTTGACAGTTGTGCTTGCAAATTTAATCATTTTTGTTAAGTTTTGCAATAATTTCGATGCTTTTGTTGCTCAAAATGCTCATCTTTATCGATTATTTCTCGGCTTGGGTGAGTTTATCTATCTCCTTTTCCGTTTCGGTGAGCCGTTTCTTGCAAAGCGTGATGAGTTCTTGGGCTTCTTTCATGTGGGCGGTAATCTGGTCGATGTCCAGTTGGCCGCCCTCCATTTTACGGACGATTTCCTGAAGCCGTGCAAAGGCTTCTTCGTATTTTTGGGGATGATTCATTGTATGATGGATTTGATGGTTCCTTGTTTCAGTCGTGTCTCTATCTCGTCACCGGATTTAACGTCTTGGGGGCTCTTGACAATCTGTCCGTTGTGGAGCGTGATACTGTAACCGCGTTGGAGAAGTAACTGTGGGTCGTAGCCTTCCAGTTTGAGTTGGATGCGCTCCAGGCTGTGGTGTGCTTCTGTCATAAGGCGTTGCGCCAGATGAGGTAGAAGCGTGGTGATGTGTTCCAGTTGCAGTCGATGGCGCTGCAGTCGGTCTAGTGCATAATGTGCAATGACATTTTCTGCATCAGCCACCTGTTGTAAGGTGTTGCAAAGGTGGGTTATCAGTAGTGTGGCTGCGGCTGTTGGAGTCTTTACTCTGGTATGGCTCACCATGTCGAGCACACATTCGTCGCGGTCGTGACCGATACCTGTGATGATGGGCAATGGGAAGTTGGCAACGTTCTCTGCCAACGGAAGGGTGTCGAAACCGCTCATGTCGCTGGTAGCTCCTCCACCGCGGATGATGACTACCGCATCGAAGTCGTCGATACGGTTATTGATGAGGTTGAGTGCCTGGATGACACTTTGTTCTACGCGTTCGCCTTGCATGATGGCAGGGAAGAGCTCGGTGTGGAATTGAAGGTTGTATTCGTTGTCGAGCAATTGCCGACAGAAGTCTCCGTAGCCTGCTGCCGATTCTGCCGAGATAACGGCAATGCGCTGGGCGAATGGAGACAGACGTAGTTCGCGTTGGAGGTCGAAAACTCCTTGGGCTTTCAATGTCTTGATAATTTCTTGTCGGCGACGTGCTAAATCTCCGATGGTGTAGGTAGGGTCAATATCGCTGACAATCCAGGAAAAGCCATAGGCTTCGTGGAATTGTGGATAGACTCGCAACAGTACTTTCATGCCAGCGCGTAACGGTTGTCCTGTGGCTCGAAGAAACGTGGCATGGAGTAGTGTCCAGGTCTGTCGCCAACATTTGGCAGATGCTTTGGCAATGGGCGAATTGGAGCGCTCGTCTTTTTCTACCAGTTCCATATAGCAATGTCCATTGCGCTCACGACATTCTGCCAATTCTGCCTCTACCCAATACTCATCGGGTAAGGCGTTGCTGACGGCTTCGTGGACTAATGCGTTGAGTGCATATAGTGAGAAATGGTGGCTTTGCTCCATAATTCTATTCCGTTTGGGATGGCTGATCAGATTTCTGTTGGATGCGCCCTACCATATAGGCACGCCAAAAGTTTGGAAGTCCGTAGCCGGTGATGTTGTCGGGATGTTCGCTATTGCGACTGGTCTGACGAATGAGTTGTATAATCTGCCTCGCGGTCAGTTTCGGTAAGGCTTGCCACAAACAGGCGGTCAGGCCGCAAATGATGGGTGAGGCAAAGGAGGTGCCCATATCCTGGGCAATGGTTCCACGTCCTGTAACAATGGTTGCGGGACTTCCGATGGCCACAACATCTGGTTTGATGCGTCCGTCTTGTGTGGGACCTACTGCGCTGAAAGGAGCGTTTCCGAGTTCCTCCGTAACGGCGCCTACGGTGAGACAGTCCTCAGCATCAGCAGGAAAGGTAAGTTTCTTCCAGCCTCCCATACCCGTATTGCCCGATGAATTGACAAGGATAATACCTTTTCCGATGACCATTGATGCAGTACGGCTGATGAATGTTGAGTGGCCGTCGAGTTGCCAGAGTTGATGTGACCCGATACCGTGGTCGTATTGATGATAGCCAAGGGATGAGTTGATGAGATCGCATCCTACCGAATCGGCAAATTCTACTGCCATTGCCCAATAGTCTTCCTCTACTTCTTGTTCTGACTGCGGGTCTTCGCAGCGCAGAAGCCAATAAGAAGCCTGAGGGGCTGTTCCTATATAATAATAAGGTGTATTGATGGCCATGGTGGATAGAACGCGTGTGCCGTGGTCAGTCTCATAGAAGACCGACGGTGAGTTTGGAAATACGAAATCACGTGTGCCTTTGATGTCAACCTTCGAGAAGGCAGGTATGCGATTGACGTTTTTGAATCCTCCGTCTAAGACTGCAATCGTCAGTCCTTCACCACGATAGCCGATGTCGTGAAGTCTTTGGCCGTTGGTGGTCTGAATCTGATCTGCTGCGCGACCGTACATGGTGTCGGGAATAGAGTCGTTAGGTAGAAAAGAATCGTGGAATTTTGTTCGGATGGCAGTCGGCTCGATGGAGTCGGGGGCTTGCCATACGTTTCGGCAATTGCTGACAAAGGGAAAATGGCGGATGCGCTGGATGTCGGAAGTGTCGCGCATTTCAACAAGAACGGTGTTGTTCCATCGGCTTTGTCCGATAACGGCGGTCTGGCGGTTTTCGATTGCTCTAATATAATGTGGACTGACTGGAAGATCGGTAGAATCGATGGCAAGTCCTTGGCGCTTACGGCGTTCAATGCTTCGACGGGAAAGAAAACGTGACGGATGGTCGATGGAGTAGGGTGATTTGTTTTTGTCTGTCAACGTGATACGGTAGATATAAGCCGGACACACCTTGTTTCTGACCCGCTTGGCGCTAGCCTGTGTTGTTGCTGCCGTTGTGGTGATGCAACATATTACCGTTAACAATGTCAACAGAGTGATTCGCATGTTTCAATCCTATTTTCTTTTAGGTTGCGAAGTTACGAAGAAATGGGGAAACTGCCAAAAAAATGTTCGGTTTTCCGTTGAAGACGTCGCTTGTTGGTTGCCTTTGGATTGTTTTGTCGCTTTTCGACATAGTAAAAAAATGAATTGCTCTTTCTTAAGTGGGAATGGATATTATACTTTAGAGTGGCTTTTGGGCTGTCTTATTGCTTTTGGGATGTGTTTGGGATGTGTTCGGGATGTGTTCGGGATGTGTTCGGGACGCAGGTGTTCGTAGAGAATAAGCAAGACAGATGTTTATTCACAAAACTTTAAAAATGTATTTTCCCTCTGCTTTCGCTGCTCCAAAATTTGCCTTTGGCTTATTTTGTCGCGACTCAACAGAGTAAAAATGTATTGTTACTCTGCTTTCGCTGCTCCAAAATTTGCCTTTGGCTTATTTTGTCGCGACTCAACAGAGTAAAAATGTATTGTTACTCTGCTTTCGCTGCTCCAAAATTTGGTATTCTGCTCGAATTGCACTATCTTTGCACAAAATATAAACGAATGGATAATAGACAAGCGACCCTTGAACTTGGAACCAAACCTGTAGGACAATTGCTTATGCAATATGCGCTACCTGCCATTGTGGCAATGACCGCCTCCAGTCTCTACAATATGGTTGACTCCATATTCATAGGACAAGGTGTAGGAGCTATGGCTATTTCGGGATTGGCAATCACATTTCCTTTTATGAACCTGTCGGGAGCTGTAGGAGCTGCCATTGGTGTGGGAGCGTCCACCTATCTCTCTGTGAAACTTGGACAGAAAGACTATAAGACCGCAGAGCTGCTTTTGGGAAATGCTATCGTTCTGAAAATTATTACGGGAATCCTATTCGGAGCCGTATGCCTCTTATTCCTTGACCCTATCCTTTATTTCTTCGGTGCAACAGAGAACACTATAGGATATGCACGTGAATATATGCAGATTATCTTAGTGGGAAATGTGGCAACGCATCTGTATTTCGGACTTAATGCCTTGCTGAGGGCAGCTTCGAAACCCAAACATGCCATGTATGCAACCATATTTACGGTTGTTATCAACACGATTCTGGACCCTATATTCATCTGGGTATTTGATATGGGCATACGAGGAGCAGCATTGGCTACGATTCTTGCACAGATGCTGGCACTATGTTGGCAACTGTCCATCTTCTCCAATCCTAAAGAAATGCTCCACTTTAAAAGGGGAACATATCGGTTGAGAGCGGATATCATCAAGAATATTCTGGCTATTGGTATTTCTCCTTTCTCCATGAATGCTTGTGCTTGTATTGTGGTTATCTTCATCAATACAGCATTGGTACGCTACGGTGGGGATATGGCCGTTGGAGCCTATGGAATCGCTAATAGAATTGCCTTTATCTTTGTGATGATTGTTATGGGAATCAAGCAGGGATTGCAGCCCATTGCTGGATATAATTATGGTGCACAACTCCATAGCAGACTCATACACGTAGTAAGATTGGCAATGCTTGCTGCAACAGTAGTGGTTGTGGCAGGATGGGTTACAGGACAACTGTTGCCATACTATTGCGCCAGACTCTTTACTTCTGACCAAACACTCATCAATCATTCCATACAAGCTATTAGGGTTAATATGCTCCTATTCCCCTTGATAGGATACCAGATGGTGGTCACCTGTTTCTTCCAATCGATAGGAAAAGCAAAAATCAGCATGCTTCTCTCCTTGTCGAGACAAATGCTATTCCTCGTGCCACTACTCATTATCCTACCACCGATATTTAAAATAGACGGAGTATGGGCTGCACTACCTGCTAGTGATGGAATTGCATTTATTGTGACGTGGGTGACAATGGAAACCTATAAGAAAAAACTTAGAACAAATGCTCAACAATAAAATCATCATCAACGTAGGCCGACAACTCGGTAGTGGCGGACACGACATCGCACGTATGCTCGCCATGGATTTCAATGCGAAATACTACGATAAAGAATTACTTAACCTGGCTGCCAAGGAAAGTGGATTCTGCGAAAAATTCTTCGAACAGAATGATGAACAACGTGGATTTCTGCGAACACTCTTTCATCTGCATGCACCTCACATGGGGGATAATAACATGTACAGCAACGACTTCTCGCAAGAGAATCTCTTCAAATTTCAAAGCGATGCTATAAGAAAGGCAGCACAAGAGTCTTCGTGCGTCTTTGTTGGAAGATGTGCTGACTATGTGCTGCGTGATTACCCTAATGTCGTCAACGTGTTTGTTACTGCAGATATGGATTTTCGCATAGACCAAGTGATGCATAAACAAAATATAGGAAGGGAGGAAGCACGAAAATTCATTGAAAACGGTGAGTCAAAACGTGCTGCATACTATAATTATTATACCGGAAAGAAATGGGGACATGCTTCGTCTTACGATCTCTGTATCGACTCTTCAAAACTTGGATTGCAAGCAACGGAACACATCATTGCTGACTTCATAAGAAAATATCTCGACCTCGATTGAAACAAAAAGAAATATGAAGAGAATCGGAATCATCAGTGACACACATTCTTATTGGGATGATAAATATCTTACCTATTTCGAAGAGTGTGACGAAATATGGCACGCTGGAGATATTGGCTCGGTAGAAGTGGCAGAAAAATTAGCGGCTTTCAGACCGTTACGGGCTGTTTGCGGAAACTGCGACGGAGGAGACCTAAGACTGATGTACCCTGAAGTGCTGAGATGGAAATGTGAAGATGTGGAAGTGCTTATGAAACATATAGGTGGGTATCCTGGCAACTATGATGCCAGCATAAGAGGACAAATCTATGCCTCACCGCCACAATTGTTTATCAGTGGACATTCACACATCCTTAAAGTGAAATACGATAAGACACTTCGTCTCTTACACATCAATCCTGGTGCTGCCGGACAACAAGGTTGGCACAAGGAACGCACACTGGTCAGACTGACCATAGATAAAAATGAATTTAAAGACTGTGAGGTCATCACTCTTGGTCATCATTTATAAACCAAAGGAAGCAGATAGATATGAAAACAATCGTCATTACTGGTGGCGCAGGCTTTATAGGAAGCCATGTAGTGCGCCTGTTCGTGAACAAGTATCCTGAGTATCACATCATCAACCTCGATAAACTCACTTATGCAGGTAATCTGGCCAATCTTAAAGATGTGGAAGATAAACCTAACTATGAGTTTGTGAAAATGGACATCTGCGACTTCGACGCCTTCTATAAACTCATGCAAGAAAAGCATGTCGATGGCATCATTCATCTTGCCGCAGAAAGTCACGTGGATCGCTCTATCAAAGACCCATTTACATTTGCACAAACCAATGTGATGGGAACACTCGCGCTACTTCAGGCTGCAAAACTCTATTGGGAGTCATTGCCCGAAAAATATGAAGGAAAACGATTCTATCACATTTCTACCGACGAAGTGTATGGAGCTCTTGAACTGACACATCCAGAGGGTATCAAACCACCATATACTACAACAGCTTCGTCTGCACAGCACCATCTGGCTTACGGAGAACAGTTCTTCCTCGAAACAACAAAGTATAACCCACACTCTCCATATTCTGCATCGAAGGCAAGTTCTGACCATTTCGTTAGAGCTTTCCACGATACATACGGAATGCCTATAGTGGTGACAAACTGTTCTAATAACTACGGACCCTATCAGTTCCCGGAGAAGTTGATTCCTTTGTTTATTAACAATATACGTCATCGCAAACCATTGCCCGTATATGGAAAAGGTGAAAATGTACGCGATTGGCTCTTCGTGGAAGATCATGCAAAAGCTATTGATCTGATCTTCCATAAAGGAAAAATAGCTGATACCTATAATATCGGAGGATTTAACGAGTGGAAGAATATCGATATTATCAAGGTGGTGATTAAAACCGTTGACAGATTGCTCGGACGTAAAGAAGGAGAAGATATGGATCTCATTACTTTCGTAACAGACCGAGCTGGACATGACCTGCGCTATGCTATTGACTCTACAAAATTGCAGAAAGAACTCGGATGGGAACCTTCATTACAGTTTGAAGAGGGTATAGAGAAAACGGTACGCTGGTATCTCGACAATCAGGACTGGCTCGATAATGTGACCTCGGGAGACTATCAGAAATACTATGACAATATGTATTCACAACAATCATAATTTTAACAGTAACATTATTAATGAAGAAAGTATTACTACTTGGAAGCGGAGAACTTGGTAAAGAGTTCGTAATTGCCGCAAAGCGTGCAGGTGCCTACGTGGTGGCATGCGATCGTTATGACAATGCACCTGCCATGCAAGTGGCAGATGAGCGAGAGATTTTCTCTATGCTGGATGGTGATGCCCTTACGGCTGTCGTCAATAAGCATAAACCAGATCTTATCGTTCCTGAGATTGAAGCAATCCGTACAGAACGTCTTTTTGATTTTGAAAAACAAGGCATTCAAGTTGTACCTTCTGCTCGCGCCGTGAATTTTACTATGAACAGACGCGCTATCCGCGATCTGGCCTCACGCGAATTGGGTCTTCGTACTGCCAAGTATTTTTACGCTAAAACATTTGATGAATTTAAAAAAGCTGCAGACGAAATCGGATTCCCATGTGTGGTAAAACCACTAATGTCATCTTCTGGACATGGACAAAGCTATGTACACAATGATGACGAACTTGAACAGGCTTTTAAAGATGCTATGGAAGGTAGCCGTGGAGATGTAAAAGAGGTGATTATTGAGGAATTTATTGATTTTGAATCTGAATTCACTCTTCTTACTG
The DNA here is from genome assembly GCF_002251345.1 of Prevotella sp. P4-119. Classification (NCBI taxonomy): domain Bacteria; kingdom Pseudomonadati; phylum Bacteroidota; class Bacteroidia; order Bacteroidales; family Prevotellaceae; genus Prevotella; species Prevotella sp. P4-119. Next base: position 34,161 of record NZ_NPJB01000003.1, read on the forward strand.
TGACACAGAAAAACGCTCCAACAATATTCTGCCCACCTATCGGACACGTACAAAAGAGCGGAGATTATCGCGAGTCATGGCAACCCTATAAAATATCAGAACAGGCTCTTGCACAAGCTCAGCATATGGCTGACCAAGTGACTAAAGCGCTGACAGGATACGGAATATGGGGCGTCGAATTCTTCCTGACCAAACAAGGAGAAGTCATTTTCTCTGAATTGAGCCCTCGCCCACATGACACGGGAATGGTAACTCTCGGACATACAACAAACCTATCGGAGTTTGAACTTCATTTCAGAGCTATCATGGGCTTGCCTATCGCCGATATTAGACTGGAACATGCAGGCGCTTCTGCGGTAGTCCTTTCGCCTATAGAAAAGAAAGGTCCACTTGATTACAACCTCGTCGATGCACTAAAAGAGGAATGCACACGAGTGCGTATCTTCGGAAAACCAGAAGCTCATCCGGGAAGACGCATGGGTGTGGTCCTATGCTATGGTGATACTGATGCCGATACTGATGCCTTGCGCAATAAAGCTAAACGATTGGCAAAGACTGTGCTGGGAACAGATCCTTATGCAAAAATTGAACACTAAACTGATTACTCTTCCAAAAATTGCCGATTCAAGGGGAAACCTCACCGTTGCAGAGGCTTTCGATAACGTGCCCTTTGATATAAAAAGGGTTTATTGGTTGTATGAAGTCCCAGAAAACGGCAGTAGGGGAGGACATGCACATCGCCGGCTCCAGCAACTTCTTGTTGCTGTGAGTGGCGCTTGTCATGTCACACTCGATAATGGCTACGAACGAAAAACGATACTTCTCAATAATCCCTATCAAGGATTGTTCATTGATAAGACACTATGGGTGACTCTTGATCAATTTTCACCAGGTGCCGTTTGTTTGGTTTTAGCATCAGAAGGTTATAATGCCGCAGATTATATTGAAGATTACAACGAGTTTTTGAAGTATGTGAAATGTTCCAAATAACTCCTTACCATTCATCTGAATACGAAAAATGGAATGCTTTTGTGGAGCGTTCTAAAAATGCCACGTTCCTTTTCGACAGACATTATATGGATTATCATGCTGATCGTTTTCAGGATGCCTCATTGATGTTTTATCTTGAAGGAAGACTGGTCGCTTTGTTACCTGCCCACAAAGACGGAGATACGCTTTGCTCACATAATGGATTGACGTACGGTGGATTGATAATGGATGAAAAGGCTACTGCAGAAAGAATATCTGTGTTGTTTGCAGAAATGAATGATTACCTGCGAAACCAAGGATTTAGGACAGTCTTCTATAAACCAGTACCATGGATCTATCATCAGTATGCTGCAGAAGAGGATCTTTATGCTTTGTATAATGTATGTAAAGCTCAACTCGTGGGACGTGATGTGGCTGCTGTCGCCTGCACAAATCATTTGCTACCATGGAGGAATATCCGTAAACAAGGAGCTAAAAAAGCAATTCAACATGGTTGTGTTATTCGTGGGGGGGAAAACTATTCTGATTTTTGGGATATTCTGACTGAGAATCTACAGACAAAATATGGTGTATCTCCTGTTCATACGTTAGATGAAATACATTTGCTTCATCATCTTTTTCCAAAACAAATCAGACTTTTTGTGGCAGAGATTAATGGTCGTATCATGGGAGGAACTGTTTTGTACATGACTCGAAATGTAGTTCATGTGCAGTATATATCTGCTTCTGCTGAAGGCAAACGTTTACATGTACTTGATTGCCTTTTCGATTTCCTTCTGGAAAATCTTCCGCAAGAATGCCACTATTTTGATTTCGGAAAATCAACAGCAACAGACAGTTGTCTGTTGAATGCTTCCTTGGCTTATCAAAAAGAAGGATTTGGGGCGAGAAGCATTTGTTATGATACGTACCAATGGAATCTTTGATATGAAATATTGCGATTTGAAATTATTGTCTGACCATAGAAAAGAGCAATTACATGATGCCATAGATTCTGTTTTACAGAGTGGGTGGTATCTACGAGGGGAAGCAACAGAACGCTTTGAAAGACATTATGCCCGTTATATTGGAACGCGATATTGTGTGGGCTGTGGCAATGGACTTGATGCTTTGTGGCTGATTCTTCGTGCATATAAAGAAATGGGAGTGATAAACGAAGGAGACGAGGTGATCGTACCTGCCAATACGTATATTGCTTCTTTATTGGCTATTACAGAGAATCGACTCGTTCCTGTTCTTGTGGAACCAAATCTCGAAACGTTGCAAATTGATGAAAGTCAGATAGAAAAGGCGATTACCAGACGAACACGTGCCGTTATGATCGTGCATCTATATGGTTCGTGTGCTTATAGTAAACGTATTGCTGAAATCTGTAAGAAATACGAGCTGAAATTAGTGGAGGATAATGCGCAGGCTCATGGATGTGAATGGAATGGTATAAAAACAGGGGCATTGGGAGATGCAGCAGGACATAGTTTTTATCCAACAAAAAATCTTGGAGCATTAGGTGATGCTGGAGCTGTTACAACCAATGACGAACAATTGGCGGAAATAATCAGAGAATTAGGGAATTATGGTAGTTCCCAGAAGTATTTGTTTGAACGCTGTGGAAGAAATTCGAGAATAGATGAAATACAAGCGGCTGTTCTTGATGTGAAACTGTCATGGTTGGATTCGGATAATCAGAGCAGACGAAATATTGCTAACATCTACGATAAACTGATTAACAATCCATTGATTCGAACAGCAAAAATGTCTTCTCGGGCTGTCTATCATATCTATCCTCTATTTTGTGAAAAACGAAATGAACTTCAGACATATCTGAAAGAACATGATGTGGAAACGGTAATCCATTATCCAGTTCCCCCACATCTACAGAAGTGTTATCCTGCATTAAAACGTTCATTCCCTATAACGGAGCTGATTCATCAGCAGGAATTGAGTCTGCCTTGTTATCCAATGATGAAAGAAAAAGAGGCAGACCATATTGCCCGCCTCTTGAATGATTTTTTTTGACCCTCATTAGCTCATTAGGAGGGAGTATCCATTGATGCAAACATCAATCTGGCATCAGAAGAATAGTAACGCTTCGTGCTGCTTGAGCTCCCATTACCAATACCTGGGCAATATCTGCTGTCTTTGATGGACCGCTAATAAAGGTACCGTAACCATCATATTTCGAGTCGAATGCAATCTGCTTGTAGGCTTCGTGCATGTTATTTACAATCTGAGACTTACGAAGTAGAATAACGATATTCTCGGAGATGAAACAAACGGCTTTTTCTTTCATTTGCTGAGGAATCCAAATGCATCCGTTTTCTGCCACACCAAACATTCCTCGTATTATACCCACGTCAGTCCCGTTGAGAGCTTGAGCATTCTCTATTGTGTCGGGATTTCGTGTGGCGATGGTAATCTCGGAGAGGTTGGAGGCAATCTCTTTGGCATCAGGATAGAGTTCTTTGACCAGAGCATTAATATCTTGATTCTCTTTTACTTCTATGATGTTGCCACCAACATTCTTGCTCATTTCTATAAATTGCGAAAGTGGTTCTTTATAAGTAATGGGCGTGATGTCACTTAGATCGGGCATTTCAAAACGTTCATGAATATTTGAACGATACTTCTTAAGTATATCTTCCTTGTTGCTCATAATCTGTTGTATGATAGGGTGTTATTTGTCTAATTCCTTAATTAACTCATGGAAAGGCTTCTTGGGAAATTGCATCATTTTATGACCTTCTGCCCATGGATTCAGACCATTGTTAAGAACAAACGATGGAAGAATATTGGCCCATGAGGCCATGCCCGTGGCAAGGTTGTAAAGCCATGAATGGTTGTAAAGTGCAGTCATACCTTTACACATTAACTTCTTCTGTGGATTGGCTGTGCCGAATTCATCTAACTGCTGACGCCAAAGGTATATCTGATCTCCAAGGTTTACTTTGACAGGACATACTGACTGACAACTGTTGCAGAGCGTACAAGCTGATACATTGCCTGAATGTTTCTTACTGTCACGAAGCATACCAAGGTTGATTCCTATAGGACCTGGAATGAAATAACTGTAGGAATAACCACCGCTACGGCGATAAACAGGGCAGGTGTTCATACATGAACCACAGCGGATACATTTCAAAGATTCCCAATGGGTAGGATTGCCTATCCACTCCGAACGGCCATTATCAACTAAGATAATGTGCATATTGTCAGCTGTAGGACGAGCTTTACGGAAGTGGCTGGTGTATGTTGTTGTGGGTTGGCCTGTTCCTGCACGGCAGAGCATGCGCTGGAAAACGGCAAGACAATCGTAATTGGGGATGACTTTCTCTAATCCGATTGCGGCAATATGTAGTTTCGGACAGGAAGTGGACATGTCTGCATTACCTTCGTTGGTACACACCACTATATCACCAGTTTCGGCTATACCGAAATTGGCACCTGTCATGCCTGCATCTGCAGTAAGAAACTCATTGCGCAAACTCAATCGGGCACAATAGGTTAGATACGTGGGATCGTGGTTTCCTTTCTCTGAATTGAGCTTTTCTTCAAACAATTCACCTACGTCGTTGTGATTCAGGTGAATAGCGGGCATTACGATATGACTCGGCTTCTGACCTTTCAATTGGATAATGCGCTCACCAAGGTCGGTTTCTACTACTTCTATGCCACGTGCTTCCAAATAGGGATTCATCTCGCATTCTTCCGTGAGCATTGATTTTGATTTCACCATCTTCTTAACATGGTGGCTGCTCAAGATATCATAGACGATCTCATTGAATTCATTGGCATCTTTCGCCCAATGTACAATAACTCCGTTCTTCTCAGCATTGGTGGCAAACTGATCTAGATATTCGTCAAGATGGGTCAAGGTGTGACGCTTGATAGCTGAAGCTTTCTCACGTAATTGCTCCCATTCTTCAAGTCCATAGGCCATCTTGTCGCGTTTGGTGCGAACTGACCAAAATGTGGCGTCGTGCCACTTTGCATATTCTTGGTTTTTTAAGAATTCTTTGGCTGCTTTTGAATGTGATGTACTCATAGTGCATGCGTTTTAATAGGAATACATAAAGTCTTGTTAAAGGCCTGAGGCAAGAATCTCAATAACGTGTTTGAATTGTATGTCTTTGCCTTGTTTACGGGCAATTCCGGCCATGTGCATCAAACAAGAACAGTCGGCACCGGTAATATATTTCGCACCGGTCTCAATATGACGTTCAACTTTGTCTATGCCCATTTGCGTTGACACTGCGGTCTCTTCTACGGAGAACATTCCTCCGAAGCCACAACATTCATCTGGACGGTCGGGCTCTACAACATCAATTCCTTGTACTAATTGAAGAAGGTCTTTGATTTTGTTGAATGGAGCGACGTGCTCTTCTGATGGGGAAGAAAGGCCCAGTTCACGTACACCATGACAGGAGTTGTGGAGGCTTACCTTGTGTGGGAATGTTCCTAAGGGCTGATTGACCTTGACTACGTCGTGAAGGAATTCTACAACGTCCATAATCTTGTCAGATGTCTGACATTCGTGCTTTCCTTTCAACAACCTTGGGTAGTTGAGCTTAATGAACGCGGTACATGATACACTGGGAGCTACGACGTAATCAAACTCCTTAAACTTGTCTTCAAACTTTTTGGCTAAAGGAACGGCTTCGTTTTCAAAACCGGCATTGGCCATGGGCTGTCCGCAACAGGTCTGCTTGAGTGGATAGGTGACATCCAGATTTAGATGGCGCAACAGTTTGTAAGTTGCAACACCAACTTCCGGATAAACGGCATCTACATAGCAGGGGATGAATAGTCCGATTTTCATAAAAGAATTGTGCTTGTTTATTATTGTTTGTTTAGTATGTGCAAGGGAGAGTACTCAGTTGGTAAAGAAGAGTTTGAGCCATTCGACGATGACCCGCATCATTGGGATGCAGTCTGTCAACCTCCTTGTCCTTAAAGTATGTAGTATATTCGTCCATCATGGGGAATAGACCACAAAGTGAGTTGAGATCGATAACAGGAACGGCCCAGATATTACCGGCTTCTTTTACTGATTCTACATAACGCTGAAAGGGCTCGCCACAGAGGTTGTAATAATCTTCTGTAGGTTGCCAATTCTTTTCATTACGATAAAAACCTGCCCGATGAATTGGAGTGAGTAATACTATCTGTTTGGTAGGGTAGGTGCGCTTCAATTTGTCGAGGGCGATGTTTATTCGTCCACGATAGGTCGATTTATCCATTATAGGATACATACGTTTACGAGTTACCATGTGCTTGGGCTCGTGTATGCCTGCCATGACTTGTTCTTCTTTGATGTCATACCACTCTCCAATGGGAACACCGGCATTGAAGTCGTTGGTACCGATGAAAACGATGATGGCATCAACCGAATCACCATGTTCTTGATGCAACTTTTCTGTTTGGGTGGGAATGTTGTCCCATTGACGACCGCTGACACCATATATATAAGGTGTAATACCGAGCCAGTCCTCTAGAAAATTCCAAAACTTCAATTTAGAACCATCGTTGTTGGGGTCAGTAATTGAATCACCAAAATAAGCCACGCGCTTATGCGCCCATGGATGAGGGAAGCTAATGGTCTGAGCATTGACTTCATGAGCCAGTGCAAGGATGAAATACAGCGCAAAAAAAATATATCGTTTCATTATTTTATTAAATTATGGATTATTTAACTGCAAAAGTAGAAAAAAATGAAGAAACTACCAACTTCCTTTGTTTTTTTTAATATTATTGATGCTGCAATTAGCGAAAAAAATGACTAACTTTGCAAACGAATAAATACAAAACGAATATGAATAACAATTATTTTGAAAATGATCGCGTCGCATATCAGCGACAATGGGAAGTTTCTTCGGCCTTTCCTGCTCTGATGCGTAAAGTCTATACATGGATGGTTTTTGCCTTGGCAATTACAGGATTCACAGCATATGCCGTAGCTACAAGTCCTGGTGTACTCATGACAATTTATTCCAACTCAATGTTGTTGTGGGGAATGGTAATAGCTCAACTTGCCATTGTTATAGGAGTAAGTGCTGCCATAAACAGATTGTCGCTTACATCAGCCACACTTCTGTTTATACTATATTCCGTTATCAACGGAGCTATGTTCTCTAGTATATTCGTTATCTATACAGCATCGTCCATTGCTTCTACTTTCTTGGTTACGGCAGGAACATTTGCTGTCATGGCAGTTGTTGGTTATACGACAAAGAAAGATCTTACATCATTAGGACGCTTGGCGATGATGGCTCTCGTGGGAATAATCATTGCCACACTCGTAAACGTATTCTTCCTTAAAAGCACAGGAGTAGAACTCTTCATCACCTATGCCGGAGTATTAATCTTTGTAGGATTGGTAGCATACGATTCCCAAAAAATAAAAATAATGCTTGCACAAGCTCCAGATGCTGGAGAATCAGCGCAAAAAATAGCTTTACTCGGAGCATTGTCACTCTATCTCGATTTTATTAATCTCTTCTTATATCTTCTCCGTATTTTTGGAAAAAGAGAATAAAAAGATAATATCTAATAGATCCCACTTTAAAACAGGTCTGACCTTTTAAAGTGGGATCTTTGTTTTCCTTCACTTAAATTCTATCAAGACTATATAAGTCTAATTTTCATGATAGTCCCCACTAAGATCCAATATCGTTCGCTAAAAAAGGGACTTGCATCGGACTTATATCAAACTTACTTGGGAAACATTACAATAATTCGATAGACGCTTTTGATAAGAATGAAGTTCTCACGTATCCCGAACACATCCCGAACACATCCCGAACACAGCATAAGAGAAAAACTTATCCATTGCCTCATTCTGCTCCAATTTTCTTTTATTTAACCTCTAAATGTTAAGCCACTTCACGAACCTATTTCAATGTACAAAACGTACGGCAAAAGTTTAACAGTGCATATATATAATAAGGTGTAGAAAAATATGATGTAAAAGAAATGGAAAAATGATGCGTAAAAATGAAAAAAAACATGGATTTTCTTTGGTGGTATCGAAAAAGTGCGTACCTTTGCATTCGCTTTCACCACAAAACTGGTGACAAGCACTGAAGGAAGAGTTCTTTGAAAGATTTACATAAAACAGAGAAGTAGTAGTACAAGAAGCGAGACTTACTTTTTATGAGTACAGTCTTGGGTGAATTTACGAACCGTCGATTTTTAGGA